>NZ_CP035292.1 GCF_006094395.1 Staphylococcus haemolyticus
TTGCAAGTCAAAAAGTTATGTGGATTTGTAATGTTTTATTACCTCTATTCAAATTTAATTGGAAAGAGGTTTTTTATTATGTCTCGTAAAAATATTAAAAATCAAGCAAATCAAAACTTTTATATGCTACATAAAGCATTATTTGTTAATGAAAAATATAAAAAATTAAGTGATAGTGCCAAAGTTACTTATGCAATTCTCAACGATAGAGTTAGCTTGTCGATTAAAAATAATTGGGTCGATGATAATGGGGATATATATTTCATTTTTACAAATGAAAGTCTCCAGAATATATTAGATAAAAGCAAGAATACAATTACTAAAATAAAAAAAGAACTTCAAGCAGTAGGGTTACTTGAACAAATACGTACAGGATTTAATAAACCTAATAAATTATATTTGCATGATATAGAAACTAATATTAATGTAGAAAAAAGTATTCAATCCTCATCTATAACCTATAATGACAAGGAGTCCCAAATTTTGGGACTCCAGAATCCCGAATTTTGGGACTCCAGATTCTCAAAATTTGGGAGTCCAGAATCCCAAATTTTAGACCCTAATGATACTGATTATAATGATACTGATTATATTAAGACTGAGAATAATGATACGGATGATTTGAATGATAATAAACTAACTTTTCCTAGTAATCATACAAATCATTCAAATCACGACAATTCAAACTTTAATAATGAGGCTTTAAAATTTCAATTACTCGAAGAATTACCACAAAGTATTAAAAACTATCTAAGTAACTTTGAAGTAGCTGAAATTAAAATTATCAAAACTGTATTATTAAAAGCCAAAACATCTTTCAACAATGCGATTGATAGCTACTACTTGTTAGAAGATATGGAAATAGAAATACTTCATGTTCTTAAACGTTTCAAAGCTATGCTTATTCAAAAAAATGAAACCGTTGTATCAATGCAAGGATACTTAATGAAATCTCTTAAGTCTGAATTCGCTGAAATGCATACGCTTAATAAACGACGTGATCATTTACCAATCACTTCTTTATTTAATTAATAATGATTGATTTAGAGAGCATCTTTAAATAGATGTTCTCTTTTTTTATTAATCAAGTGGTTGCTAAGGCAACCACCTAGACCAAACGAAAGGTAAGGGAGGAGATAACAAAATAACATCAATACAATGTCACAATTTCACAACATAGCATGCTGCTATTAAAGAAAGGAGGATCACTTATGCGTAATAAGAAAAAGATTAAAGTTACTTTGGCATTAATTAATGTTCTCTTAACGGCAGTCGAATTTTATCTTCAATGGCAATTGAGTAAATCTGAAAATGAACTGTAGTTAAGCAAGTAGGTAGGACTAAAACGTTTCTGTTTTAGTCCTATTTTTTTCTATAAACGGTTATTATTCGTTTAAAAATGGCTCAAAAACGTCGCATAAGATGAAAAATAAAATGATCATTTAGCGTTGTTTTAACTTTTAAAAATGTAAAAACGGTTAACATTTTTATATTTTTTAGCAATCTTTCTCAATTATAAAAGTGACTTAATAAAATCGTTTTTGTCATTTATTTTGTTAATGATCGGAAAGATAAAGTTGAATTTATCATTCCATAAAATCAAAATTCAGATTCAATTGATATACATCATAAACAAAAAGTAAGTCGTTAATGTTCAAGACATGGGTCGAATGTAATTTTAAATTTGATTTTTTCTATCCCAAACTAAGTAACTATTTTTACTTAGTTTTCTCTTTTTTTATCTCCAATTATTTTACTAACAATGCTTATTTTGAAAATAAAAATAAGCACTTAAAGTAAAAAGTGAAGAAAAAAATAGATACTTTTGTCTTCAAACAAGTTTTGTTTTTGGAAATATTACAAACATGAGAGTCTTTTTAAAGAGTATTTGACATGAGCATAAGGAAATCTAGTACCACCTTTGGTGGTATTCAGCATAGCTGAAAGATTTACCTTTTATTCGTTCTACTCAATTGTTCATCATAAATAGCTTAAAAGCTTTATATACAGGTGATTATGAGCATTCTTATACATTGGACTGAAGGGTGTAATATAACGCTTTAATACAGACTCTTTACAATTATTACAAGACCACTTTTAATTGTCTGAATACTCCTTTTTTTGTTGATTTCATAGGCCTCAGGCGACGTCGAGACTCTTAAGAGTCTTAATTTTTTTAACCAAAGACTCTTAAGACTCCTACTTTTAGTATTAATTTCAACAACAAAATCACTAAAAGCGTAATCTAAGCAATTCATACATTTGTTTCACTTTTTGAAATTGATTAAATACTTTTTTCTCAATATCAAATTCAATAATGATCATATTATTTATTTTTAAGTTCAAAAAAAGAGAAAGAATAAAACAATTTTTATACGTTTCTATGCTCAATTTTATTAAAAAGTGACTCGAAATAAAGAGCTAAGTATTATTTATTTTAGACTGTCTAAAGAAATAAAAGAGAACGGAAAACATGCCCAATTGCATTTTCTAAAAAAGATGAATTTTTTGTAATATTTTTGTAATCCGGATGACTTTTTGTTACATTTCTGTAATAATCATAGATGAATTATAAATAATTAGGAGGGTTTTTATGAAGAAATTTTCTAAAATTGTTCTAGCTAGCGGTATTGTTTTGGGTTTCTCTGTAACGCCCGAACTATTTAATGCAACGGAAGCACAGGCGCAAGAGTCTATTGAACCTTATTATAATTATGATGGTTATACTGCGTATCAAAGTGGATTTATATTAGACAAAAATTTCAAAGAGTCATTGAAATACGACAATTTTACTATCAACGGCTATCAAATATCAAAAAATCAAACAGGTAACAATCGAATAAATTTATACGATCAAACCCTTTATGGTGTGTCTGAGAATAAAGCTAACGGTGTTTTCTTCTCTCTCGATGGAAAATCTATTAATAAAAATACTTTAATTCAAAATTATGGCAAACCAAATTCTTACTCTCCTACTTCAGCATGGGGTGAAGAATATATGTACAAAATTGGTAATAAAGATGTCAGATTTTATATTTACAATGGCTATGTGATTAAATGTCAAATTATAAGTGAATAAGACAGTTTAGGTATAAAACGTGAGGTAAGTTGCAAGTTCACTTACTTCACGTTTTTTTATTTAAAGTGGATAAAATAAATAATAGGACACGCATTTATGCCGAGAAAATTTATTGATGTTGAGAAGAGGCATTAACTAAACTTGTAGACGAATGTCGGTATAGCGTGAGCTATTAAACCGACCATTCGACAAGTTTTGGGATTGTTAAGGGTGCCGAGGCTCAACATCAATAAAGTAATTGGAATAAAGCAATGTTTTTAGTAAATTAAAAAGAAAAGGGGTTTTTTTATGAAGCTATACGTTAACGAAATTGTTAGAACAAATAACTTTGAAGATGATGATATTATGAATAAAATTTTAGGGATGTGGGATACTTTTTATAAAAATAATGATGATTATAAAGGGAAAGTATATGCAATTTATCATGATTATGAATCGGATTATAAAGGTGATTATTCATTAGCTTTGTGTACAGAAGATATTTCGGCAGATAAATTTTTCGAAGTTGACTTTGCTAATAGTATTGAATACAAGTGTTCTGGAAAAGATGAAATTGCAAACGTATGGAAACGTATTTGGGAAGATGAAGAAGAGAACAAAATTCAAAGAAAATATGATATTGATTGCGAAGAATATAAAGAAGATGGGTCAGTTGTTATACATCTTTTTTAGCTTTTATGAAACGAGTTTCTTCTTGTCTTGATACTATAAAAATAAGCAAAGATATAACATAAAATGACTTATCGGAAGTAGATATGCTTGTATATTCACAGATGGTATAATAATAGAGTCGCCTATCTCTCAGGCGTCAATTGACGAAGAGAGGAGGTGCATTACTTTGCTAATCATTTTCGTTCACATCATAGCACCAGTCATCAGTGGCTGTGCTGTTGCGTATTATACTTATTGGCTTAGTAAACGCAACAAATAATTAATAGGCGACTTTATAAGCCAGCATCGAAAAAATCCCCACACTATTGCAGTAGTGTGGGGATTGGTGCATTAATTGTTAATCATTTTCGTTATCTAGATTATAACACTGTTGAGTAGAGAAATGCAAAATTAGTATCTATATAGGAGGATGAAATAAAATAGAGAGTTTTATAGGATTTCTAACAATCTTTTTCTTTGCAACAGAACCATAAAATTAAAGCGAAAAAAGGACGTAAAATAGAATGGCTAGAGTTTACTTTTGATGCTGAGAAACGCATCCATAGTAAGCGACAACCTCAAATGGCGAATGTAGGCCAACCCAAACAATATATCAGTCGAGAAAAAACGCCAAAATGGCTACATGAAAAAAATCAAAACAATACAACTAGAGAAATGACTGAAGAAGAAAAAGCACTATTAAAAGAACAACAACAAGCATTTAGACAACAATTAGAACTAGATTGGGAAGATTAGAAAGTTTACAAAAGATAACATGAAAGATATACTGAAGTTAACAAACAGACAGATACATCATTAGATGTGAAAACCCCAGCATGCCGACCAAAGCATATGCTGGGGTTTCTTTTTTATCGTTTATGTTCTTGATTTAATAAATAAAGAACACGCCCAACAATAATTGGACATACGATATACTTCATAACAAACAGAACGACAATCATTAGATGTGGCACCTCCTTTCTGCACGGAAGTGCTCTCCAATTATAACAAAATCCCTATGACCTGTATGCGTGCATACAATATGCAAGCATACTGTGTGCACGCATATTGTATGTAACATCTAAATACGATATATCAATTACAGGTAAAGAGTCCGGGACATAATTTATCCCTTATAGGTAGTTAGTTTGTATAGCCTAGTCATCTTTATTTTCTTTTTTATTATCTTTTTCGATTTTTTTATCTATAAAGAAGAAACAGATAATTATAATAAAATAAATAGCAAAGAAAATAATTTTGCCATATGGAATATGAAAAATAGCGATAAAAATTATTGAATACACGCTCAATGATATCAAACAAATATTTAATAATAAATTATACTTTTTTAATTTATTTTTTTTCATTTTTAATTATTTCCCCTTTTTTTATTATGTTATTACTTTATATGTAATAAATTTATAGAAAATGGAGGAATTATTATGAAAAATTTGGTTCTGTTGCAAAGTTGAATTTATAATATAATTTTAACAAAAAGGAGTCTTCTGTATGAACTATTTCAGATATAAACAATTTAACAAGGATGTTATCACTGTAGCCGTTGGCTACTATCTAAGATATGCATTGAGTTATCGTGATATATCTGAAATATTAAGGGAACGTGGTGTAAACGTTCATCATTCAACGGTCTACTGTTGGGTTCAAGAATATGCCCCAATTTTATATCAAATTTGGAAGAAAAAGCATAAAAAAGCTTATTACAAATGGCGTATTGATGAGACGTACATCAAAATAAAAGGAAAATGGAGCTATTTATATCGTGCCATTGATACAGAGGGACATACATTAGATATTTGGTTGCGTAAGCAACGAGATAATCATTCAGCATATGCGTTTATCAAACGTCTCATTAAACAATTTGGTAAACCTCAAAAGGTAGTTACAGATCAGGCACCTTCAACGAAGGTAGCAATGGCTAAAATAATTAAAGCTTTTAAACTTAAACCTGACTGTCATTGTACATCGAAATATCTGAATAACCTCATTGAGCAAGATCACCGTCATATTAAAGTAAGAAAGACAAGGTATCAAAGTATCAATACGGCAAAGAATACTTTAAAAGGTATTGAATGTATTTACGCTCTATATAAAAAGAACCGTAGGTCTCTTCAGATCTACGGATTTTCCTCATGCCACGAAATTAGCATCATGCTAGCAAGTTAAACGAACACTGACATGATATATTAGTGGTTAGCTATATTTTTTACTTTGCAACAGAACCGTAAATATTTAGTGTTTCTTCAAAATGCCCCTTTAAAATTGAAAATAAAGGTACTCAAAATCTTTGTAAGAGTTATGATAAAGTTTGCTAAAAGAAAAAATGAAAGTGGATAAATTTACGAGAAAACAGGAGTTGTTAAAAAATGAAATTCAGAAAAGCATTAGAGAATTTTTTAACGAATGAATATGTATATGTTGTGTTGTTGGTGCTAGCTATTTATCAAATTTTTATGTTGTTTGGATGAACATTTGAAGAGTAGACCACGCATTTATGCCGAGAAAATTTATTGAAGTTGAGAAGAACCTTCAACTAAACTTGTAGACGAATGTCGGCATAACGTGAGCTATTAATCCGACCATTCGACAAGTTTTGGGATTGTTAAGGGTTCCGAGGCTCAACGTCAATAAAGCAATTGGAATAAAGCGATAAGGTTTATTAATCTAAAAATAAAAGGAGTTTTTAATTTTGAAAAAAGCTTTATTTCTTTTACTAGATGAATTTGCAGATTGGGAAGGAGCATATTTATCTTCAATTTTAAATCAAGATGATAATTGGTCTGTAAGTACTATTTCTGTTGAAGAAAATGTATCTTCTTTAGGTGGTTTTTCTGTTTTGGTAGATTATATTATTGGCGATGAACCTAAAGATTATGATCTGTTAGTTATGATTGGAGGTAATTCTTGGGATAATGATTCTGAGAACCTTTTAAAGTTTGTTGAGGAAGCATTTAATAAAAATGTAGTAATTGGTGCTATATGTGGAGCAGTTGATTATTTAGCTAGAAATGGTTTTTTAAACAAATATAAACATACTGGTAATTCGGTTTATATTTGGCAAAATTATAAAAAATATAAACCTGAGTATGAATTTTTAGAAAAGCAAAGTGTTGTTGATAATATGCTTATAACAGCAAATGGTACAGCATCACTTGAATTTACTGAATCAATTTTAAGAGAGATTGATTTTGATTCTGATAAAAGTATTGAAAAGACAATATTTATGAATAGATTTGGTTTTTATAAATATTGTGAAAAATACGGAAATCCATATTTATAAAGTTGGGTGTATTTGGGTTTTTAGAAACGAGTTTCTTCTTGTCTTGATACTATAAAAAAAGCAAAGATATAACATAAAATGACTTATCGGAAGTTATCTATTATCCCTTATTCAGAGATGATATAATATACAGGTCGCCTATCTCTCAGGCGTCAATTTAGACGCAGAGAGGAGGTGCATATCAGATGGTCGAAGCTCTTGTTCACATCACGACCACAGTCATCAGTGGTTGTATTGTTGCGTTATTTACGCATTGGCTACGTACACGTAACAATAAGAAAAAATAGGCGATATTAGCCAACACCTAAAAATCCCCTCACTATTGCGAGTAGTGAGGGGATTGGTGCATATAATGTACGAAGCTCTTGTTGTCTAAATTATAACACTGGTTAGTAGAAAAATGCAAAACACTTATATTAAAAAATGGGTATCTTTGAGTAGTATCATAAGTTATAGTATAGAAATATTTAAGTGTTTGTATTCAGAATTTAGTTTTCCGTTAAATGATGTATTGCTAGAAGGTACTGATAAAAAAGCGAGTAAAGAATATATAAACAAGAATCAAAAAACTTTTTATTGTCTATAATCATCTATTACTTTCTTTTTACTAGTAACTTCGATAATTGCAAACAGTATCATTGGTTATTAAAAAAATAAAAGATGCAAAAATGGCTAAATATTGGAAAGAAAATCAAGAGGGATTATTAAATGATGGGGAAGCATTAACTATATTAATGATGTTATATAATGAGCATCCATATGTAGTACAATTACCGTGTTTAAATAAGCAACTACAAGATGACAACAGATACGCTCAACCCACGTATACTATATATTCTACAACCAAAAACAGAAAAGAGAATAAAAGAAGAATAAAAAATAGCATATAACCTTAATAAGATAATTAATTTTGTTATATTAAAATAATATATAGATAATTTAATTATTTAAAGTCGAACAATTAAAAAAGTCTGGGTTATTACCCAGACTTTTTTAATTTAAATAATGAGTCCTATTTTGTAGTATCAGCGACAGACTGTTTTAAATCATGCCAACCATTTGAAATGGCATTACCAATACTAGTGACTTCGCCAGTGACTTCACCAACAATCCCTTTACCACCATTGATATCTTTTAATTGTTTTTCATTTAGTGTTTTCATTGAAATAGTCCTCCTTTAAATTATTTTCCTCGTACTTTATTAATTGCTTTACCAATACCTTGTCCGATATTGCACATTATTCCATCTTCTACAAAATCACCAGAACAACCAGTTTCACGACCACCATTGATATCTTTTAATTGTTTTTCATTTAGTGTTTCCATTGAAATAGTCCTCCTTTAAGTAATTTCATCTTACATCTTATAAATTAGCATTTGAATATAAAGAGAATGTAAATAGACAGTTAAGTGAGCTTTTTTTTGAATTTATTTTTTTTATTATCGAAATATATTTAATAAATAGAGTATATTAATATAAAATCAGTCTATTTTCATTTGAAGTTGCCATAAATTTTTATATATACCGTTTAAATGAATCAACTCATCATGTGTACCATTCTCAGCAATTTGACCCTCGTTTAAAACATAGATATTATCAGCATTTTTTATAGTACTTAATTTATGTGAAATAATAATTACGGTTTTACCATGTTGAGTTAGTAAGTCAATATGCTCCATAATTTTGTTTTCAGTTAAACTATCTAAGGCACTTGTAGCTTCATCGAAAATATATATATCAGGATCTTTTAAAAATGTACGTGCTAAAGATAAGCGTTGGCCTTGTCCGCCCGATAGATTAGCTCCTTCTTTTTCTAACATAGTGTTAAACTGATCTGGGAATTTCTGTATAAAATCTAAGGATTCTGCTAATTGACAAGCTTTAACGATATCTTCATCACTTTTGTATTTATTGCTACCATGTAAAAGATTGTTTTTAATTGTATCAGCAAAAAGGAATGTGTTTTGTGAAACATAGCCTATATTCTTACGTAAGTCAGAAAGATCAATATCATCAATAATATAGTTATCAATCATAATATTACCTTCTGAAGCAGTGTAATAGCGATTGAGTAACTTACCTATAGTTGATTTACCACTACCACTTTCACCAACAATAGCAACCTTTTGCCCTTTTTTAATATTTAAATTAATATCCTTCAATACCACACTTCGAAAGCCATACTGAAAGTTTACATTTTCAATGCGAATGTTGTTTTTAAAAGTATAAGGTTGTTTAGAAGTATATAATTCAGTTTCGGTCTCTAAATCAGTTATTTCAGCAATACGACGTGCTGCAACAAATGAAGATTGCAGTGTTGGTTGAATATTTATGAGACGTTCAATAGGATCAAGGTAATAAATAGTTAAGGCATTAAAAGCTAATAAACTACCTAACGTCATACTATCCGTCATGACTAAGTAACTACCAAGCCACAATATAACAAGACTGATAGTTAATTTTAAAAAGTTGTTAACCGTTAATTGTATATTAGAAAATCTACCCAGTTTTAATAAGTTTTCAATAATACCATTAAATTTAGTAGTACCAATGTAGAAACGATCGTCTTCAGATTGATAACTTTTAATAGTATTACTACCATCAAAGGATTCTATTAAATATGAACTCAATTCAGCATCTTTTTCAGCCACCTTTTGATTATATTTTTCAAAAGGTTTACGTAAAGTGTAACTACAAATAATAAAACAAGGTATAAAAATAATTGTTATCAGTAGTAACAAAGGACTTTGCATATAAAGTAATATAGCACCGATAATAATCATGAAAGTATCAACTAGCAACGTTACCGTTGAAGATGATAAAGCTTCACGAATTTTAGATGTATCCATGAAACGTTGTAGGATTTCGCCAGATTTACGTGTATCAAAAAAGTTCATCGGAAGATGTAAAACATGATAAAAATAATCTTTCATTAAATTAACATCGATTTTCAAACTTAAATGTAAAATAAGTTGAAACCTTAAATAATTAATGAGTGCATTGATTATGTATAAAAGTAAAATACCGAAGCTAATAATATGTAAATTTTTAAGAACATTGGATGGAATAATATGATCGGTTAATAATTTAAAATATAGAGCCCCGACAATACCAACAATATTAATAAATAGTGAGATAAAAGCAATAAATAACAACTTTCCATAATTATTTTTAAATATATCAATAAAAATATTAAGATACGAGGGTGATTCATTGTCAGTAGTAAAATCATCTGTTTTATCAATTAATACAGCAATATTAGTCCAATATTTTCCAAATTCAGTACTTGATAACTTATATTTACCTTTAGCAGGATCGACAATATAAAGCGTGTTATTTTTTATTTTTTCAATAATGATATAGTGATCATAACCTTGTTGATTAATAATATGTACCATAACTGGTAATTGTGCTTGTTTTAAATCATCAAAGGAATCAGCTTTTACGCCAGTTAACTCAATACCAATCTTTTTACCTGCTTGTACGAGACCATATAAATTTGTACCTAATTTATCTGTTTTAGCATATTCGCGCAAACGTGGGATAGATACACGCTTACCATAAAACTGTGAAATCATGGCAAGGCAAGTAGGACCACAATCCTTTTCATCGTATTGTCTTATAAATTTTATAGCCATCATAATGAGTCCTTTCAATAAAATTTAACTCTATTTTAATAAGTATAAATAGTTAGTATTAAACATAAGTTAAATAATCCTTTTGATAATGTTAAAAGCGCTAAAAAGTAAAAATATTTGTCTATATGTCTACTTGTGGTACACCCTAATCATACAAATTTAGTTATTGAATTTATGGTAACTAGAACGTATGATTAGGGTGTATATTAATTGAGGAGTGGGAATCAATGATTGTTGGCTATGCGAGAGTATCATCGAATGACCAAAATTTAGAAAGGCAACTTGAAAATTTAAAGACGTTTGGTGCTGAAAAAATATTTACAGAAAAACAATCTGGGAAATCTATTGAAAATAGACCGGTACTTCAAGAAGCACTTAACTTTGTGAGAATAGGAGATCGGTTTGTAGTAGAATCAATTGATCGTTTAGGTCGTAATTACGACGAAGTGATAAATACCGTTAATTATTTAAAAGACAAAGAGGTTCAATTGATGATTACTAGCTTACCTATGATGAATGAAGTGATTGGCAATCCATTATTAGATAAATTTATGAAAGACTTAATCATTCAAATTTTAGCAATGGTTTCAGAACAAGAAAAAAACGAAAGTAAACGTAGACAAGCACAAGGTATTAAAGTTGCGAAAGAAAAAGGCGTGTATAAAGGACGCCCTTTATTATATTCGGCCAATGCGAAAGATCCTCAAAAACGTATTATTTATCATAGAGTTGTAGAAATGTTAGAAGAAGGCAAAGCGATTAGTAAAATTGCAAAGGAAGTGAATATAACAAGGCAAACGATTTATAGAATAAAAAGAGACACTTTTTAGTATAATAGTACCAATTAAAGAAACATATTAAGAGAAATAATATGGAAACAGAAATATTAAATAGTTGTTATAAATTTTAAAAATTACATTTAAATGACAGTAATGAAAAAGATGATAAAGGAGAAAGAAATATATAATTGGTCTAGTATCGAAATAGAAGCACTTTTTAACATTAAATATCAATTATTAGCAGTAAATTAGTGAATTAGATATATTTTCTTCAATCTTAATATTTTTTACTGTAAAAAAATAAAATACATTGTGCTAAATGTTAAAATACATTAATCTAGTAGAGGATATATATATTACTCAAAGAAAGCTTATTAATTTATTTATTAGGAGGTAAATTATGAGTAAAAGAAAACAAGGACCAATTAATAAAAAAGTAGATTTTTTATCCAACAAATTAAACAAATACTCAATTAGAAAATTTACTGTAGGAACAGCATCTATATTAGTAGGGGCTACGCTGATTTTTGGTGCCGATCATGAAGCGCAGGCTGCTGAAAATACTGCAGACTCTACAAATGAAACTGTAGATAGCAATTCAGCTAATAAATTTGACTCAGCAGAAACATCAACAACAGAACAACCTTCAACGCAACAAGACTCTAAAACAGATGAAGCAACGACACAAAGTACAAAAGAACAACTAAAAGAAGAGTCATCTTCAACAACAGAACAATCTTCAACGCAACAAGACTCTAAAACAGATGAAGCAACGACACAAAGTACAAAAGAACAACTAAAAGAAGAGTCATCTTCAACAACAGAACAATCTTCAACGCAACAAGACTCTAAAACAGATGAAGCAACGACACAAAGTACAAAAGAACAACCAAAAGAAGAGTCATCTTCAACAACAGAACAACCTTCAACGCAACAAGACTCTAAAACAGATGAAGCAACGACACAAAGTACAAAAGAACAACTAAAAGAAGAGTCATCTACAACAACAGAACAATCTTCAACGCAACAAGACTCTAAAACAGATGAAGCAACGACACAAAGTACAAAAGAACAACCAAAAGAAGAGTCATCTTCAACAACAGAACAACCTTCAACGCAACAAGACTCTAAAACAGATGAAGCAACGACACAAAGTACAAAAGAACAACTAAAAGAAGAGTCATCTTCAACTACTTCTTCAAAAAATAATACAACTCAAGATACAACATCTAATAAATTAGATAGCTCAGAAGCAAGCCCATCAGATGCAACCAAACAATCAAATAATTTAACTGATACAACTGGCAAGTCATCTACTACAGATGCCCTATCTATTACTTCAGATAGTTCAGTTGCAAATAAACAAGCATACACAAATGATATGGTAGATAATTTAAATGCAGGTACAAGTAATAATAAAGACGCAATCGTTGATGCAGTAAGTAATGATGTGAATTTAGAAACAGCAACACAAGATCAAATTGATAATGCAGTTGTAGCTGAAACAATTAAAACAGACTTTTCAAATCCGGATTATGGATTAGCTAGTCCGTTTATGACATTAGTAGCCGTAGCGCCAATGTCAACAGCATCAACAGATAGTACACCAACTACTTTTGCCTTAAATAGCACTGATACTACATCAAGTACAGGTGGATCTTTAGTAAATGATAAAATTCATATTACAAATGCTAGTTTGACACTTAATAAGAAAAATAATCAACATGATAACAATACGGTTTGGCCAACAAGCAATGAGCAATTAAAATTATCTGCTGATTATGAATTGGATAACAGTATTAAAGAAGGAGATACTTTTACTATAAAGTACGGTGATTACATTAGACCTGGTGCTTTAGAACTTCCGGCTAAAAATACACAATTACGTAGTAAGGAAGGCTCAATTGTAGCAAATGGTGTTTATGATGAAACAACAAATACAACTACATACACTTTTACTAATTATGTAGATCAATATCAAAACATTACAGGTAGCTTTAATCTTTTAGCGACACCAAAAAGAGAGACAGTAACTACAGATAAACAAACTTATCCTATGAATGTTACTATCGCTAATCAGGAAGTTAGTGAAAACTTCGTAGTAGATTATGGTAATAAAGAAAATGATATTACAAATGCAGCAGTAGCAAATGTTGATAATGTAAATAATCAACATAATGAAGTTGTTTATTTAAATCAATCTGGCGATAGAATTTATGATGCAAAATACTTTTCAATAGTTCAAAATGGTACTTTTATACCTAATGAGGTAAAAGTATATGAAGTGTTAGATAGTAATGTTTTAGTAGATAGCTTTAATCCAGATTTAAATGGATCTGCAGTTAAGGATGTGACTAGTAAATTTACACCTCAATATAGTCTTAATAATACTAGAGTAGACATAGATCTGAACCGTAGTAATTTGAACAAAGGAGCACGTTATATTATTACTCAAGCGGTTAAACCGTCAGGTACTGGTAATGTTAGTACAAATTATGAGTTAACACGTTACGGTAATGAAGCCTCAAGATATCCAACAGGTACTAAAAGTACAACCGTCAGTTATATTAATGGCTCTTCAACAGCACAAGGAGATAACCCAACATATAATCTTGGGGACTATGTATGGTTAGATAAAAATAAAGACGGTATCCAAAATGATGACGAAAAAGGTATTCCAGGTGTTTACGTCATTCTTAAAGATAGTAATAACAAAGAATTACAACGTGCAACAACAGATGACACAGGACGTTATCAGTTTAATAACTTACAAAATGGAACATATAATGTTGAATTTGTTATTCCTAATAATTATACTCCGTCACCATCAAATACAATTGGGAATGATAAAATTGATTCGGATGGTCAAAAAGATGGAGATTACAATGTAGTGGTAGCAAAAGGTATCATTGATAATGCTGACAATATGACTGTTGATACAGGATTTTATGAAACACCAAAATATAATTTAGGCGACTATGTGTGGGAAGATACTAATAAAGACGGAATCCAAGATTCTGATGAAAAAGGGATCGCAGGCGTAACTGTTACATTGAAAGATGATAATGGTAACGTATTAAAAACAACAACAACAGATGAAAGTGGTAAATATCAATTTACTGGTTTAGAAAATGGAACGTATACAGTAGATTTTGAAACGCCAAAAGACTATAAACCAACATCTGTTAATTCTGGTAATGATAATGAAAAAGATTCTGATGGCACAACAACAACTGCCATTATTAAAGATGCAGATAATGAAACGATAGATTCAGGATTTTATAAACCAACATATAATTTAGGTGACTATGTATGGGAAGATACTAACAAAGATGGTATTCAAGATTCTGATGAAAAAGGAATCGCAGGTGTGACTGTTACACTAAAAGATAGTGATGGTAATACAATTGGTACAACAACAACAGATGAAAGTGGTAAATATCAATTCACTGATTTAGAAGATGGAACGTATGAAGTTTCTTTCACAACACCTGAGGACTATACACCTACAACAGTAAATGCTGGAAATGACGAAAAAGATTCTGATGGTTTAACAACTACAGGTGTCATTAATGGTGCTGATAACTGGACATTGGATAGTGGATTCTATAAAACACCAAAATATAATTTAGGCGACTATGTATGGGAAGATACTAATAAAGACGGAATCCAAGATTCTGATGAAAAAGGGATCGCAGGCGTAACTGTTACATTGAAAGATGATAATGGTAACGTATTAAAAACAACAACAACAGATGAAAGTGGTAAATATCAATTTACTGGTTTAGAAAATGGAACGTATACAGTAGATTTTGAAACGCCAAAAGACTATAAACCAACATCTGTTAATTCTGGTAATGATAATGAAAAAGATTCTGATGGCACAACAACAACTGCCATTATTAAAGATGCAGATAATGAAACGATAGATTCAGGATTTTATAAACCAACATATAATTTAGGTGACTATGTATGGGAAGATACTAACAAAGATGGTATTCAAGATTCTGATGAAAAAGGAATCGCAGGTGTGACTGTTACACTAAAAGATAGTGATGGTAATACAATTGGTACAACAACAACAGATGAAAGTGGTAAATATCAATTCACTGATTTAGAAGATGGAACGTATGAAGTTTCTTTCACAACACCTGAGGACTATACACCTACAACAGTAAATGCTGGAAATAATGACGAAAAAGATTCTGATGGTTTAACAACTACAGGTGTCATTAATGGTGCTGATAACTGGACATTGGATAGTGGATTCTATAAAACACCAAAATATAATTTAGGCGACTATGTATGGGAAGATACTAATAAAGACGGAATCCAAGATTCTGATGAAAAAGGGATCGCAGGCGTAACTGTTACATTGAAAGATGATAATGGTAACGTATTAAAAACAACAACAACAGATGAAAGTGGTAAATATCAATTTACTGGTTTAGATAGTGGTGACTATATTGTACATTTTGATAAACCTGAAGGCTTAACTCAAACTATTACAAACTCAGGCAGTGATGATGAAAAAGATGCTGATGGTGAAGAAGTACATGTAACTATTACTGATCATGATGACTTCAGCATTGATAACGGATACTTTGATGAAGACAGCGATTCAGATAGCGACAGTGATTCAGACTCAGACAGCGACTCTGATTCAGACAGCGATAGCGACTCAGACTCTGACTCAGACAGCGACAGCGACTCTGATTCAGATAGCGACAGCGATTCAGATAGCGACAGCGATTCAGATAGCGACAGTGATTCAGACTCAGACAGCGACTCTGATTCAGACAGCGATAGCGACTCAGACTCTGACTCAGACAGCGACAGCGACTCTGATTCAGATAGCGACAGCGATTCAGATAGCGACAGCGATTCAGATAGCGACAGTGATTCAGACTCAGACAGCGACTCTGATTCAGACAGCGATAGCGACTCAGACTCTGACTCAGACAGCGACAGCGACTCTGATTCAGATAGCGACAGCGATTCAGATAGCGACAGTGATTCAGATTCAGACAGCGATAGCGACTCTGACTCAGATAGCGACTCAGACTCAGATAGCGACTCAGACTCAGATAGCGATAGCGACTCTGATTCAGATAGCGACAGCGATTCAGACAGCGATAGCGATTCAGATAGCGACTCTGATTCAGATAGCGACTCTGATTCAGACTCAGACAGCGACTCTGATTCAGACAGCGATAGCGACTCTGACTCAGACAGCGACTCTGACTCAGACAGCGATAGCGACTCTGACTCAGACAGCGACAGCGACTCTGATTCAGATAGCGACAGTGATTCAGACTCTGACAGCGACTCTGATTCTGACAGCGATAGCGATTCAGACTCTGACAGCGACTCTGATTCAGACAGCGATAGCGATTCAGATAGCGACTCTGATTCAGACAGCGATAGCGACTCTGACTCAGACAGCGATAGCGATTCAGATAGCGACTCTGATTCAGATAGCGACTCTGATTCAGACTCAGACAGCGACTCTGATTCAGACAGCGATAGCGACTCTGACTCAGACAGCGATAGCGACTCAGACTCAGACTCAGACAGCGACTCTGACTCAGACAGCGACTCTGATTCAGACAGCGATAGCGACTCAGACTCTGACTCAGACAGCGACAGCGACTCTGATTCAGATAGCGACAGCGATTCAGATAGCGACAGTGATTCAGATTCAGACAGCGATAGCGACTCTGACTCAGATAGCGACTCAGACTCAGATAGCGACTCAGACTCAGATAGCGATAGCGACTCTGATTCAGATAGCGACAGCGATTCAGACAGCGATAGCGATTCAGATAGCGACTCTGATTCAGACAGCGATAGCGATTCAGACTCAGATAGCGATAGCGACTCAGACTCTGACTCAGACAGCGACAGCGATTCAGATAGCGACAGTGATTCAGACTCAGACAGCGACTCTGATTCAGACAGCGATAGCGACTCAGACTCTGACTCAGACAGCGACAGCGACTCTGATTCAGACAGCGACAGCGATTCAGACTCAGACTCAGATAGCGATAGCGACTCTGATTCAGATAGCGACAGTGATTCAGACTCAGACAGCGACTCTGACTCAGACAGCGACAGCGACTCTGATTCAGATAGCGACAGTGATTCAGACTCAGACAGCGACTCTGATTCTGACAGCGATAGCGATTCAGACTCTGACAGCGACTCTGATTCAGACAGCGATAGCGATTCAGACTCAGATAGCGATAGCGACTCAGACTCTGACTCAGACAGCGACAGCGACTCTGATTCAGATAGCGACAGTGATTCAGACTCTGACAGCGACTCTGATTCTGACAGCGATAGCGATTCAGACTCTGACAGCGACTCTGATTCAGACAGCGATAGCGACTCTGACTCAGACAGCGACTCAGACTCAGACAGCGATAGCGACTCTGACTCAGACAGCGATAGCGATTCAGACTCAGACTCAGATAGCGACTCTGACGCAGATAGCGATAGCGACTCTGACTCAGACAGCGATAGCGATTCAGACTCAGATAGCGATAGCGACTCAGACTCAGACTCAGACAGCGACAGCGACTCTGATTCAGATAGCGACAGCGATTCAGACAGCGATAGCGATTCAGATAGCGACTCTGATTCAGATAGCGACAGTGATTCAGACTCAGACAGCGATAGCGATTCAGACTCAGACTCAGATAGCGACTCAGACTCAGATAGCGATAGCGATTCAGACTCAGATAGCGATAGCGACTCAGACTCAGACAGCGACAGCGACTCTGATTCAGATAGCGACAGTGATTCAGACTCAGACAGCGACTCTGATTCAGATAGCGACTCTGATTCAGACTCAGACAGCGACTCTGATTCAGACAGCGATAGCGACTCTGACTCAGACAGCGATAGCGACTCTGACTCAGACAGCGATAGCGATTCAGACTCAGACTCAGATAGCGATAGCGACTCTGATTCAGACAGCGATAGCGATTCAGACTCAGATAGCGATAGCGACTCAGACTCAGACTCAGACAGCGACAGCGACTCTGATTCAGATAGCGACAGTGATTCAGACTCTGACAGCGACAGCGACTCTGATTCAGATAGCGACAGCGATTCAGACTCTGACTCAGACTCAGACAGCGACTCAGACTCAGACAGCGACTCTGATTCAGACAGCGACAGCGATTCAGATAGCGACTCAGACTCAGACAGCGACAGCGATTCAGATAGCGACAGTGATTCAGACTCAGACAGCGACTCTGATTCAGACAGCGATAGCGACTCAGACTCTGACTCAGACAGCGACAGCGACTCTGATTCAGACAGCGACAGCGATTCAGACTCAGACTCAGATAGCGATAGCGACTCTGATTCAGATAGCGACAGTGATTCAGACTCAGACAGCGACTCTGATTCTGACAGCGATAGCGATTCAGACTCTGACAGCGACTCTGATTCAGACAGCGATAGCGACTCTGATTCAGACAGCGATAGCGACTCTGACTCAGACAGCGACAGCGACTCTGATTCAGATAGCGACAGCGATTCAGACAGCGATAGCGATTCAGACTCAGACTCAGATAGCGACTCTGATTCAGACAGCGACTCTGATTCAGACAGCGATAGCGACTCTGACTCAGACAGCGATAGCGATTCAGACTCAGACTCAGATAGCGATAGCGACTCTGATTCAGACAGCGATAGCGATTCAGACTCAGATAGCGATAGCGACTCAGACTCTGACTCAGACAGCGACAGCGACTCTGATTCAGATAGCGACAGTGATTCAGACTCTGACAGCGACTCTGATTCTGACAGCGATAGCGATTCAGACTCTGACAGCGACTCTGATTCAGACAGCGATAGCGACTCTGACTCAGACAGCGACTCAGACTCAGACAGCGATAGCGACTCTGACTCAGACAGCGATAGCGATTCAGACTCAGACTCAGATAGCGACTCTGACGCAGATAGCGATAGCGACTCTGACTCAGACAGCGATAGCGATTCAGACTCAGATAGCGATAGCGACTCAGACTCAGACTCAGACAGCGACAGCGACTCTGATTCAGATAGCGACAGCGATTCAGACAGCGATAGCGATTCAGATAGCGACTCTGATTCAGATAGCGACAGTGATTCAGACTCAGACAGCGATAGCGATTCAGACTCAGACTCAGATAGCGACTCAGACTCAGATAGCGACAGCGATTCAGACTCAGATAGCGATAGCGACTCAGACTCAGACAGCGACAGCGACTCTGATTCAGATAGCGACAGTGATTCAGACTCAGACAGCGACTCTGATTCAGATAGCGACAGCGATTCAGATAGCGACAGTGATTCAGACTCAGACAGCGACTCTGATTCAGACAGCGATAGCGATTCAGACTCTGATTCAGATAGCGACTCTGATTCAGACAGCGATAGCGATTCAGACTCTGATTCAGATAGCGACAGTGATTCAGACTCAGACAGCGATTCAGACTCAGACGCAGATAGCGATAGCGACTCTGATTCAGATAGCGACAGCGACTCTGATTCAGACAGCGATAGCGACTCAGACTCTGACTCAGACAGCGACAGCGATTCAGACTCAGACAGCGACTCTGATTCAGATAGCGACTCTGATTCAGATAGCGACAGTGATTCAGACTCAGACAGCGACAGCGATTCAGACTCAGATAAAGATCATAATGACAAAACAGATAAATCAAATAATAAAGAATTACCAGATACTGGTAATGATGTTCCAAATAATGGCACATTATTTGGCTCACTATTCGCTACACTTGGTGGATTATTCTTAATTGGCAGACGTCGTAAAAACAAAAATAATGAAGAAAAATAATAAATAAACTTTATATTTACACAGTGAAAAATAAAACCAGGCCTTTCATGGCCTGGTTTTATTTTAAATACTATGATATAGATTGATAGAGGTTCTGTTGCAAAGTTAATTTTATAGTATAATTTTAACAAAAAAGGAGCGTTCTCTATGAATTATTTTAGATATAAGCAATTTAATAAAGATGTAATAACTGTAGCCGTTGGCTATTACTTAAGATACGCGCTTAGTTATCGTGATATATCTGAAATACTAAGAGAACGCGGCGTTAACGTTCATCATTCAACGATCTACCGTTGGGTTCAAGAATATGCTCCTATTTTGTATCAAATTTGGAAGAAAAAGCATAAAAAAGCTTATTATAAATGGCGCGTTGATGAGACATACATTAAAATAAAAGGAAAATGGTGCTATTTATATCGTGCCATTGATGCAGATGGTCATACATTAGATATTTGGTTACGTAAGAAACGAGATAATCATTCAGCATATGCGTTTATTAAGCGACTTATTAAACAATTTGATAAACCTCAAATGATAATTACAGACCAGGCACCTTCGACGAAGGTGGCAATGTCTAAGTTGATTAAAGATTTTAAACTTAATCCCGACTGTCATTGTACATCTAAATATCTTAATAACCTCATTGAGCAGGATCACCGTCATATTAAAGTGAGAAAGACGAGATATCAAAGCGTCAATACGGCAAAGAATACACTCAAAGGTATTGAATGTATTTATGGTCTATATAAAAAGAACCGTAGGTCTCTTCAGATCTACGGATTTTCGCCGTGCTACGAAATTAATCACATGTTGGCCAGTTAAGGGAATACTACCATGTTAAAATGATAATTAGTTATATTTTTTCTGACTTTGCAACAGAACCGTTGTAGAGATGTTGGAAGAAGGTCAAGCAATTAGTAAAATTGCGAAAGAAGTGAATATAACAAGACAGACTGTTTATAGAATTAAACACGATAATGACTTGATTTAATAAACTTTACTTCGATGTAAATGAGAGCTTCTCATAGCGTCCCAAAACGGATGATAATAATCGATTATGAGCTTTTAAAGACAAGAAAAGAGAGTGCAAATATGCTCTCTCTTTTTTCTATATTCTTTTTCTCAATAACGTTCGTTTTTGAGACTAGAATTTTATGCCCTACTTACTTCTTTTATTTTCATTCAAATATTTGCTTGTATGATGAGTCGAAAATGGTTATAGTATACTCAAATAAATATTTGAATGAAGATGGGATGATAATATGAAAAAAAAGATACTTGTGAAATTTTTTGTTATGACGAAGAAAAGGTTAATCGAATACAAGGGGATTTACAAACAGTTGATATTTCTGGTGTTAGCCAAATGTTAAAGGCTATTGCCGATGAAAATAGAGCAAAAATTACTTACGCTCTGTGTCAGGATGAAGAGTTGTGTGTTTGTGATATAGCAAATATCTTAGGTGTTACGATAGCAAATGCATCTCATCATTTACGTACGCTTTATAAGCAAGGGGTGGTCAACTTTAGAAAAGAAGGAAAACTAGCTTTATATTCTTTAGATGATGAACATATCGGGCAGATAATGATGATCGCCCTAGCACATAAGAAAGAAGTGAAGGTCAATGTCTGAACAAAAGGTTAAACTAATGGAAGAAGAAATGAACGTCTATCGGGTCCAAGGATTTACATGTGCAAATTGTGCAGGAAAGTTTGAGAAAAATGTTAAAAAGATTCCAGGCGTTCAAGACGCAAAAGTAAACTTTGGCGCTTCTAAAATTGATGTATATGGAAATGCATCGGTTGAAGAACTTGAAAAAGCAGGTGCTTTTGAGAATCTAAAAGTATCTCCTGAAAAACTAGCGAATCAAACGATACAAAGGGTTAAAGATGACACTAAGGCTCATAAAGAAGAGAAAACACCATTTTATAAAAAACATAGTACATTGCTGTTTGCCACACTACTAATTGCTTTTGGTTACCTTTCTCACTTTGTAAATGGAGAAGATAACCTCGTAACTTCCATGTTATTTGTAGGTTCTATTGTAATTGGCGGATATTCATTATTTAAAGTCGGTTTTCAAAATTTGATACGCTTTGATTTCGACATGAAAACCCTGATGACCGTTGCCGTTATTGGAGCTACCATTATTGGTAAATGGGCAGAGGCATCTATTGTTGTTATTCTCTTTGCAATCAGTGAAGCACTTGAACGCTTCTCTATGGACAGAGCAAGACAATCCATACGTTCATTGATGGATATCGCCCCAAAAGAAGCACTAGTTAGACGAAATGGTCAGGAAATAATAATCCATGTGGACGATATCGCTGTGGGTGATATCATGATTGTCAAACCAGGGGAGAAAATTGCCATGGATGGAATCATTGTGAATGGCTTGTCGGCTGTCAATGAGGCAGCTATAACAGGAGAATCTGTTCCCGTCTCCAAAGCGGTAGATGACGAAGTATTTGCAGGTACGCTTAACGAAGAGGGACTAATTGAAGTAAAAATCACCAAATACGTAGAAGATACAACCATTGCCAAGATTATTCATCTTGTTGAAGAAGCACAAGGGGAGCGTGCTCCAGCCCAAGCATTCGTTGATAAATTTGCGAAATACTACACTCCGATCATTATGGTTATTGCAGCCTTGGTTGCAGTCGTTCCACCCCTATTCTTTGGTGGCAGTTGGGATACATGGGTTTATCAAGGATTAGCAGTTCTTGTAGTTGGATGTCCTTGTGCATTAGTTATTTCTACTCCAATCTCGATTGTCTCGGCAATTGGAAATGCAGCGAAAAAAGGTGTGTTGGTTAAAGGTGGTGTCTATCTCGAGAAATTAGGAGACATTAAGACAGTCGCATTTGATAAAACAGGAACACTGACAAAAGGTGTACCAGTGGTAACAGATTTTGAAGTATTAAATGACCAAGTGGAAGAAAAAGAGCTATTCTCTACCATTACAGCTTTAGAATATCGTTCACAACATCCACTTGCTTCAGCAATAATGAAAAAGGCAGAGCAAGATAATATCCCTTATTCTAATGTACAAGTGGAAGAATTCACTTCGATTACTGGGCGAGGTATAAAAGGGATTGTAAACGGAACTACTTACTATATTGGAAGTCCAAAACTTTTCAAGGAATTAAATGTTTCCGATTTTAGCCTTGGGTTTGAAAACAATGTGAAAATCCTACAAAACCAAGGAAAAACAGCCATGATTATTGGAACGGAAAAAACAATTCTCGGCGTAATTGCCGTTGCAGATGAGGTTCGTGAAACAAGTAAAAATGTGATTCAAAAACTTCATCAGTTAGGTATCAAGCAAACAATTATGCTGACAGGTGATAATCAAGGTACTGCAAATGCAATCGGTACACATGTAGGCGTTTCTGATATTCAGTCTGAATTGATGCCACAGGATAAATTAGATTATATTAAAAAAATGCAATCGGAGTATGATAATGTAGCTATGATTGGCGATGGCGTTAATGATGCTCCAGCACTTGCTGCATCTACTGTTGGAATTGCAATGGGCGGTGCTGGAACGGATACTGCAATTGAAACAGCTGATATTGCATTAATGGGAGATGATTTAAGTAAGCTTCCATTTGCAGTAAGACTCAGTCGAAAAACTTTAAATATCATTAAAGCTAACATCACTTTTGCTATCGGAATTAAAATAATTGCCTTACTATTAGTTATCCCGGGATGGTTAACTCTTTGGATAGCGATTCTTTCCGATATGGGAGCTACTATTTTGGTAGCATTAAATAGTTTACGACTGATGAGAGTGAAGGATAAATAGGTAGAAAACAGAATAGTAAGGTCACGCTGTGCGCAATTCAAGGGGGGCTTTTCAATTTGAAGAAAAGTCCTACCCCTAAAAGGTTCTGTTGCAAAGTAAAAAATATAGCTAACCACTAATTTATCATGTCAGTGTTCGCTTAACTTGCTAGCATGATGCTAATTTCGTGGCATGGCGAAAATCCGTAGATCTGAAGAGACCTGCGGTTCTTTTTATATAGAGCGTAAATACATTCAATACCTTTTAAAGTATTCTTTGCTGTATTGATACTTTGATACCTTGTCTTTCTTACTTTAATATGACGGTGATCTTGCTCAATGAGGTTATTCAGATATTTCGATGTACAATGACAGTCAGGTTTAAGTTTAAAAGCTTTAATTACTTTAGCCATTGCTACCTTCGTTGAAGGTGCCTGATCTGTAATTACCTTTTGAGGTTTACCAAATTGTTTAATGAGACGTTTGATAAACGCATATGCTGAATGATTATCTCGTTGCTTACGCAACCAAATATCTAATGTATGTCCCTCTGCATCAATGGCACGATATAAATAGCTCCATTTTTCTTTTATTTTGATGTACGTCTCATCAATACGCCATTTGTAATAAGCTTTTTTATGCTTTTTCTTCCAAATTTGATACAAAATTGGGGCATATTCTTGAACCCAACGGTGGACCGTTGAATGATGAACGTTTACACCACGTTCCCTTAATATTTCAGATATATCACGATAACTCAATGCATATCTTAGATAGTAGCCAACGGCTACAGTGATAACATCCTTGTTAAATTGTTTATATCTGAAATAGTTCATACAGAAGACTCCTTTTTGTTAAAATTATACTATAAATTCAACTTTGCAACAGAATCACATATAACATGTTACCTTATTTAAACATTATAGAAGTAACTAAGAGAGTCACACCAGACAGACAAATTGAAGTTATACATATTACTATGAAAGGTTTAAGTGCCTTTGAAATAACTTCTTTTAAAACGATATTCAATCCTAGAGCAACCATCGCCATTAACATACATACCGTTGTAATAACATTTATAATATTCATAAGTAATGAAGGAATAGGAATAAATGTATTGACACAAGCCATTAAGATAAAGCCAATGAGAAAATAAGGAATATCGACTTTTTGTTGTACTTGACTTGAGTGTGACTTATAACGCATATACAAAATTAAGACAATGCTTAATGGAATAAGTAAAAACACACGGCCTAATTTTCCAAGTAAAGCAAATGTCATTGCCTCTGGTCCGCCAATATCTGCTGCTAAGACGACATGAGCGATTTCATGTAGGCTGATACCTGTCCAAGCGCCATAAGTTATAGTAGGTATGTTAAAAATAGCCTCGATAGCTGTATAAATAAGTGCAAATATAGTTCCAATTAGTGCAATAATACCTACACTTATTGCAGTGTCTTTTTCTTTAGATTTTAAGATTGGTGCTGTAGCTGCAATAGCTGCAGCTCCGCATACTCCTGTACCAATACCAAGTAGTATAGAGATATCTTGATTTCCTTTAATAATTTGATTCAAAATTAAAGTTAAACTTATTGAAAAGATAATTACGATAATATCAATAAGTAGTAATTTCCAGCCTTTACCTAGAATATCTCCCATATTTAATTTTAACCCATATAAGATAATCGCAAATTTCAATAAACGTTTCGATGCAAACGTAATACCTGGGCGAATATGCTCAGGATAACCTATGACTTGGCGGTATATCATCGCAAAAATGATGGCAATAGCTAATGCCCCAATCGTATGTAAAATAGGAAATTTAGCTAATATATAACTGATTATTGCAATCGTAAATGTAAACATAATACCTTTCATAAATGAAGCCTGCGTTATTGATTTCATATGTACTTTCACCTCGATATAAAATCTTAGCACGTTATTGTTATAGCGTTAAATAAATAATAAGTATAGTATATATATCAAAAATGTTATATTAGACTTAAAGGAGAATGATGCATGGATCCGTATAAGGTATTAATTGAAGTAATGAAAACAGAAAGTTTTACTAGAGCAGCAGAAAATTTATATACTTCGCAGCCTTCTGTGAGTCGTGATATTAAACGTTTAGAATTAAAATATAATGTTAAAATATTTGAATTTAAATCTCCATATTTAAAACTAACTAGAGATGGCGAAAAGCTATTACAATATGCATTGCAACGGGAAAGTATTGAACAAGAATTATGGCAAAACTTAACATCGGAATCTGAAATCATCTCAGGCACCTTAACAATTGGAAGCAGTTATACATATGGTGAATATTTATTATCAGAACAGCTTACCCGTCTTATGCAACAATACCCTAAGTTACATATTCATTTACGTGTTAATAATTCAGATTCTGTTATAAATGATATTAAACACAACAGAGTAGATATAGGTATTGTAGAAAAGGAAATTCAAGACAATGTAATAAAATGTAAGAAAATAATAGAAGATGAAATGGTGTATATTTACAAAAAATCGGTTCAACCTAGAATGGATATATGTTTCGTTAGAGAAAAAGGGTCTGGAACAAGGTTTTATCAGGAAGTAGGTCTTACTGAGTTAAAATTAAATCCATATTTGATAGAAATTAATAATATTAAGATTATCAAACAAATGGTAGAGGCTGGAAATGGGTTTGCGATTATTTCAAAATCAGCAATTCATCCCGAGGATTATGAAAAATTAATGATAACAACTTTAAATGTGAAACGTCACTATTACCTTGCTCAACATGTTGATAAATATATTGATAAAAATATTAGAGCTGTCATTGAAATGATTATGAAGTAGAGTATGTAAAAAAGCCGAGGCTAGGATTATGTCCCAGCCTCTTTTTAGAAAAGAAAATTAGTGAAAAAACTTTACTTATCATTTATTAGTTCGGTGTGCTCATATCACATCATAATATAAGCTATTATGACGAGAAAATTTATTGATGTTGAGCAAAATTATTAACTAAAATTACAATAAATGACGATATGACTAGGAAACTGTATAATCAATAATCTAAAAAAGACAAACAATGACTTAAAAGTGTTTGTCTCTTACATTACAATTAACATAAATTATGATTATCAGAAGTTCCATCACTATAAAAGGTGTATCAAGGGTTTATAAACTCTTGATACACCTTTTATAGTCATTTTTAATTACCAAACAGTTTACTCCAAAAACTTTTTTTAGAATGATTTTCGTTTCTGATATCCTCTTTCTGCTCACCATCTATTTTATTACCTTGTTGCGGTTCACTATCTTGTTGCTTATCCTCATGTTTATCTTTACTTTCATCCCTAAAATGGGAAACCATTTTTTCTTTTTGACTATCTGAGTCATTATTTATAGAATCCATATTTTCCATTGTTTCTTGAACTTCAATGTCCTGCCTCTTATTAGCAGAATAATTGAGTTGCCTTTCTTCTTCTAACTCAGACTCCAACCTTTGTATTTTTTTGTTACTTTCTAATGCTAATACTTGTTGGTTTTCAAGTAATTTCGACCTTTCTTGTAATTCTTTTCTATAAAATTCTATTGTCGTTTCATGACGTTTTTCTTGTTTTTCAAGTTGTTTATTTAAAGTATCTATTTGCTTTTCGAGTAGTTCAATTATTTGAACATCATATTTAGATTCGTTTTTTTTATTATCTGTTTTAACTTTCTCTGAACTTACATTAGCACTTTCAGAGCCATATTTCTTTTTATTTCTGATTACTCTTTGAATGATTTTTTCTACATCAACATCATTTTTAATGAATGAAGTATTATCCTGTTTCACTGTTTCTATATTCAATCTTTTTATATTATTAAATACAGTCTGTTTACTAACTTCCAATTCTTCACTTATTTCTTTAACGCTCTTCATATCTTCAACCCTTTATAAATACTTTATCAACCCTTTATAAATAAATTTTATCATAAATACTTTTATAAAGGGATCTTAAGTAGTCTTAAAAAACCTTTTATAAACATTTGATAATAATCTTATCAAGTGTTTATAAAAGGTTTTTAGTGGGATTATAATATCTTTTATATGTTCTTTTTTAATGATATAATGTCCATAATACGTTTTAGTCCCAACTACTGGTAATAGTTGGGACTGGGTAATAAAACGTTACAATACGTTAGCTATTTAATTTGATATATGTATTATATACAACAATATCTACAGT
>NZ_CP035293.1 GCF_006094395.1 Staphylococcus haemolyticus
ATGCCCAATTTTGAAAAATACAATTTATCACAAGTAAAAACTGAAAGGTTTTATCAACTACCTAAATATTTATTCGAAGATGCATATTTTAAAAAAATGTCGGCGGAAGCCAAAATTATGTATGCGTTATTAAAAGATCGCTTTGAATTATCCATCCAAAATGAATGGGTAGATAAAAATAATAACATTTACTTTATTTTCAGTAATAAACATTTGTGCGAATACTTAGGTTATGCAGAACAAAAAATTATAAAATTAAAAAAAGAGTTAATAAGTTTTAATTTACTAACTCAAGAACGTGTTGGCCTTAATAAACCAAATAGATTATATTTATTAAAACCTAATTATGACATTAAAGCCAGTCATAGCAAGGAACTTCCAAATTCACAGTTCCAGAACAATGAATTTGGAAGTTCTAGAACTGTGAATTTAAGTGGTCAAGAACTTCCAAATTCACAGTCTAATGATACTGAGAATAATGATACTGATTATATTAAAACTGAGAGTAATGATACGAATGATTTGAATGATAATAAACTAACTTTTCCTAGTAATCATACAAATCATTCAAATCACGACAATTCAAACTTTAATAATGAAGCTTTAAAATTCCAATTACTCGAAGAATTACCACAAAGTATTAAAAACTATCTAAGTAACTTTGAAGTAGCTGAAATTAAAATTATCAAAACTGTATTATTAAAAGCCAAAACATCTTTCAATAATGCGATTGATAGCTACTACTTGTTAGAAGATATGGAAATAGAAATACTTCATGTTCTTAAACGTTTCAAAGCTATGCTTATTCAAAAAAATGAAACTGTTGAATCAATGCAAGGATACTTAATGAAATCTCTTAAGTCTGAATTCGCTGAAATGCATACGCTTAATAAACGACGTGATCATTTACCCATCACTTCTTTATTTAATCAATAATGATTGATTTAGAGAGCATCTTTAAATAGATGTTCTCTTTTTTTTATTAACAGGTGGTTGCTAAAGCAACCACCTAGATCAAACGAAAGGTAAGGGAGGAGATAACAAAATAACATCAATACAATTTCACAACATAGCATGCTGCTATTAAAGAAAGGAGGATCACTTATGCGTAATAAGAAAAAGATTAAAGTTACTTTGGCATTAATTAATGTTCTCTTAACGGCAGTCGAATTTTATCTTCAATGGCAATTGAGTAAATCTGAAAATGAACTGTAGTTAAGCAAGTAGGTAGGACTAAAACGTTTCTGTTTTAGTCCTATTTTTTTCTATAAACGGTTATTATTCGTTTAAAAATGGCTCAAAAACGTCGCATAAGATGAAAAATAAAATGATTATTTAACGTTGCTTTAACTTTAAAGAATATAAAAACACTAACCGTTTTTATATTCTTTAGCAATCTTTCTTAATTATAAAAGTGACTTAATAAAATCGTTTTTGTCATTTATTTTGTTAATGATCGGAAAGAAAAAGTTGAATTTATCATTCCATAAAATCAAAATTCAGATTCAATTGATATACATCATAAACAAAAAATAAGTCGTTAATGTTCAAAACATGGGTCGAATGTAATTTTAAATTTGATTTTTTCTATCCCAAACTAAGTAACTATTTTTACTTAGTTTTCTCTTTTTTTATCTCCAATTATTTTACTAACAATGCTTATTTTGAAAATAAAAATAAGCACTTAAAGTAAAAAGTGAACAAGAGAATAGCCACTTTTGTCTTAAAGCACGTTTTGTTTTTGGAAATATTACAAACATAATAGGATTTTCAAATAGTATTTGACATGAGCATAAGGAAATCCAGTACCACCTTTGGTGGTATTCAGCATAGCTGAAGGATTGTCTTACCGTTCGTTTTGCTTACTTGCTCTTTGAAATTCACTACAAGTGTTGATATAACAACATTTATAGTTAATATTAAATAAAAATTAATCGACATTATAAACCTTAATATTGCATACTATTTACAATTGTTACAAGACCACTTTAAATTGTTTGAATACTATTATTTTTGTTGATTTCATAGGCTTCAGTCATCCTCAATCCTATAAATAGGATTAATTTTTTTAACCAAATCCTATTAATCCTACTACTTTTAGTATTAATTTCAACAACAAAATCACTAAAAAAGTAATCTAAGCAATTCATACATTTGTTTCACTTTTTGAAATTGATTAAATACTTTTTTCTCAATATCAAATTCAATAATGATCATATTATTTATTTTTAAGTTCAAAAAAAGAGAAAGAATAAAACAATTTCTATACGTTTCTATGCTCAATTTTATTAAAAAGTGAATCGAAATAAAGATCATTTTATCTTTTTATTAACTAGAGAATTAAAAAATATAAAATGCATAATAAGATTCATCGAAAGGATTATACTCAAAATTTTTTATTTTAATCTTCCTGAATTTTAAATTCAACTCTTATTTACGTTTTAAGAGATATGAAATTATTTTTTTGTATAACAATATATAACATTCTAATTATTTTAGTGAGTATCAAGATTATTTTAATTAACTTTAAAATGTTAAATAAAAAGCAAAGTATTATTTATTTTAGACTGTCTAAAGAAATAAAATAGAACGGAAAACATGCCAAATGGCATTTTCTAAAAGAAGGTGATTTGACAGTATATTTTTATATTTGGATTAAAAAAGAGTATTTAGCGAGTGAAATTTTTGATTTAACAGAAAGTGAAAAACAAGAAATTAATCATCAAATGATTGATGAAATTGAAGAAGAAAAATAAAAATAAATTTTCTTAAACGTTAGCAAAAAGCTAGCGTTTTTTTGTTGAAAACACGCTAAAAATGGCTGGGTACATTTTGGGTACAGACACAATATGATGTGGGTACAAAATGGGTACAACACAATATCTTGTGGGTACATTCTGGGTACAAAACAAAAAAATGTATACCTTTTTAAAATCTCTGTATCCCTTGAAATGTCTGGCTTCGCCAGACCTACCATTTAAAATGGTAGCAAATTTCCCTTATGCTCTTACAAAGAATTTGGAGCCAATTCAAAATTCGGTGGTTTTTTGAAAGAAATTGCTCCTGCAGGAACTAAAAAAGTTGATGATTTTTTGAGCCATTTTATGCAAAATTTTAGTTTGCATGTAACTGGGCAGTGTCTAAAAAATCGTCACTGGTTTTGCTCAGATTTTTGTTTTTGGAATTAAAATATATTTATTAGGCTCTCATTTGCGTTTTAAGAGCCAATATAAGTTTTTGGGTATAAAACTATATAAATAACTCTAATTTTTTAAAATACCGTCTTAAAATTAAAAATAAAGGTATTCTGATTTGTAATAAATTAGAATATAAAAAAAGAGCCACCATTTAAAATTTAGGCAGCTCTTACTCACTTTTTGGATGATAAAAGTGGAAAAATAATACAAGAAAAAACAGAAAAGATATTTTAATTATAACACGGCATTTATGCCGAGAAAATTTATTGATCGTTGAGAAGAACCCTTAACTAAACTTGCAGACGAATGTCGGCATAGCGTGAGCTATTAAGCCGACCATTCGACAAGTTTTGGGATTGTTAAGGGTTCAGAGGCTCAACGTCAATAAAGCAATTGGAATAAAGCAATATACATTATTTAAGGAAAGTGTTAAAATATAATCAAATATATAAAAATGTCCCCGGGCATAGAAGTGGTAATAAATATTTCATTAGGGCACTTGTTTAAGTGAGAAATATTTATTACCACTATTTTTTTGGAGGTTGAATATGAATATTTTTGTAAAAAATACTAAAGATTTAAAAATAGATGATTTGCTGAATATATTACGAGAAAGAATTAGAGTTTTTGTAATCGAACAAAATTGTGTTTATGAAGAGATTGATAAGAATGATAATAATGCTATTCATGTTGTATTTTATGATCAAGATAAAATTATTGCTTATTCAAGAATTATTGAACATGAAACTTTTTATTCATTTGGACGTGTTTTAGTTGTAAATAAATATAGAAAAAAAGGATTAGGTAAAAAAGTTGTTAGTAGAACTCTTCGAGAAATTAAAAAACTTCAAAATGAAAATTCTATTAAAAAACCTATAAAAATTCAGGCTCAAGCTTATTTAGAAAATTTTTATAAGACTTTTGGTTTTGTAAGTAAATCTGATATTTATCTTGAGGATGATATACCTCATTTGGATATGGAAAAATAAGTTTATAAGACTGAATTGTTTTGTATAGAAACGAGTTAAAAAACGAGTTTCTTCTTATCTTGATACTATAAAAAAAGCAAAGATATAACATAAAATGACTTATCGGAAGTTATCTATTATCCCTTATTCAGAGATGATATAATATACAGGTCGCCTATCTCTCAGGCGTCAATTTAGACGTAGAGAGGAGGTGCATATCAGATGGTCGAAGCTCTTGTTCACATCACGACCACAGTCATCAGTGGTTGTATTGTTGCGTTATTTACGCATTGGCTACGTACACGTAACAATAAGAAAAAATAGGCGATATTGGCCAGCACCTAAAAATCCCCTCACTATTGCGAGTAGTGAGGGGATTGGTGCATATAATGCACGAAGCTCTTGTTGTCTAAATTATAACACTGGTTAGTAGAAGAATGCAAAACTATGTATTCAGACTAATCACATTAAAGTAAATTTCTAAATACTTCGTATTGATCGCTATAAAGAGGATCATTTCTTAAAGAATTTTCGAAATGAATTCCTTTTAACTTTAGTATTTTTAATAAATCATTATTATTTTTAACCTTTTCATAGTTATTGTAATAAGTATCTATTTGTTTTTCATTAATTCCATAAATATATGGGTTATAAGGGAAGACATTTTCATAAAGATTTTCAAATATATCTTTTTCTCTCGATATATAATCAAATTTTTCTGTTTCATAATTATAATATTTTCTAATATTATAATTATCTTTTATAGTGGATTTATTATTCAAAATCTCTATTTTTTTAGTTATTGGCTTGTTTGATAAATCATTACTGTTTAGTGAAGCAGTTACAATTGTTAAATTGCCGAATGCAGTGGTTTCATTGTTACCATTGTCTGGTAACAAATGCTCTATTGTCATTTCTTTTAACATTATGCGTGTGTCTTGTTGGTTATATTGAGCATTAGCTACTAATGTATATTTCACTAATCTATTATTTCTTTTTAAAGAATTATCTTTATTTGAATATTTGAAAGATTGATTGTTAGGCATTAATGTTAAAAATTTACTTTTCTCTATATATTTACTCATTTTAACAAAAAAATCAGTCATTATTATTTTAAATTCAGCGTCAGTAGTGCAATGATAGATAGAATAGGACGTAGAACCAACTATTTTGTCCGTCTGATTACTAGTTTGTTGCATTCCATTAAAAATAAAAAAGAAGTTTCTTATGTTTTTGAATGCTTTTTCTTCTATGGAACTATTAATTATATTTTTTGAGGTTAATAATTTTATAGCTGCTAGTAAAGATCTAATTTGTTGATTTCTTTTAATATTAAAATATTCAATAATAAAATCGGAACTATTTACATCGTTAACTTGCATGTATACTTCTGTAAAGTCATATAAATCATCAAGTAATTTAGATAATTGGTTAATAGGAACTTCTTCCTTAATCAATTTATAAACAGAATTAACATTTTCTGATCGTTTTTTTATATAGCATTTGGCAAAATGATTAATCAAATTATCTATATCCGAAAGTCCTTTTGCCATATTCATTAATCCATTCCATTTATCTTTAGCATAATCAATAAAATCATCTGTTCTTGGTTGTACATATTTCATAATATGATTTTTTAGCAATTCCATTTGTTTGAGTTTTTGACCTCTTGCATTTAAAACTTCGAATATATTATATATTTCTTCTTCTTCACCAGATATAATTTCTACAATATTGATTTCCAATAACTTATTTAAAAAAAGTACTGTATCATCAAAACTTTTATTTTCTATATGCGACATAAAGAATGTAAAAACCTTGTAAAATCTATTGTTTTTAGATAATTCGCTTTTAGAATTATAAGAAATATAGTCTAATAAAGACTGAATGTCTTTATTAGCGTCTGGATTATAGAGTTTTGTTGTCTTTTCATTAGTAGATTTTAGTGTTGTCAAAAATGTTTCTTTAACATATTTAGCACGTTCGGACTCTTTTTCAACTTCTAACGAATTAAAATGTTTCACTATAGCTGCAAATATTATGTATATAGTAGTAATCCTTTGCTGACCATCAATAATTTCATAATATGTAACCCCAGGATCTTTAGAACTTTTTAACTCTTCGTTTACGTCATTTAAAACTATTGTGCCTAAAAAGTGAGACCATGAAGCCCTAGATCCAGTATTCATTGTAAAAGTTATATCAGTTAATAACTCAGACCAATTTGTTTCTTTCCATACATATGACCGTTGATATCTTGGTACCATATATACCACAGATCTTTGGAAAATATCTAAAATACTTCTATTTTCTGTATTAAATCCCACTGTAAATCACCTCTATCTCATTTTACTATATAATGAAATCTTTTATATTTATAATTTCGAATATACTTAAAAATTTATTTTAGGGTACACCCTAATCATACAGATATAGTTATTGAATTTACAGCAACTAAAACGTATGATTAGGGTGTATATTAATTGTGAGGTGGAAATCAATGATTGTTGGCTATGCGAGAGTATCATCAATCGAACAAAATTTAGAAAGACAACTCGAAAATTTAAAGACGTTTGGTGCTGAAAAAATATTTATAGAAAAACAATCTGGGAAATCTATTGAAAATAGACCAATACTTCAAGAAGCACTTAACTTTGTAAGAATGGGGGATCGGTTTATAGTAGAATCTATTGATCGTTTAGGTCGTAATTACGATGAAGTGATTCATACCGTTAATTATTTAAAAGACAAAGAAGTTCAATTGATGATTACTAGCTTACCTATGATGAACGAAGTCATTGGCAATCCATTATTAGATAAATTTATGAAAGACTTAATCATTCAAATATTAGCAATGGTTTCAGAACAAGAACGAAATGAAAGTAAACGTAGACAAGCGCAAGGGATTAAAATTGCGAAAGAAAAAGGTGTGTATAAAGGACGCCCTTTACTATATTCACCTAATGCTAAAAATCCTCACAAGAGAATTGTTTACCATCGTGTTATTGAGCTACTAAATAAAGGAGAATCTATTAGTAAGATAGCCAAAGACGTGGGTATTACACGTCAAACAATTTATAGAATCAAAAGGGAAAGAACAGAACATTAATTTTATAAAACAAAAGCCTTTTATGTATAGTTATTTGAAATTTAGAAATTTTTTGTGCTAAATCTTCCCCTGCTACGCTCTCAAGTGCTAATAGAAAAGGTTTTTCACTCACATCCAACGTTTTAAAATCTACGCTATTTTCTTCTCGAATCGATAACAATACTTTATAGACTATATCTTGTAACAACGTTCATCACCTCTTATTTATCTAGATGACGATACAAAGTTGCCCTACTTATGTTTGTCTGTTCTTTTATCTCATCTAAAGTGTATTTTTTGCTCATATACATTTCAATAGCATCTCTAAGATTTTTATCATCTCGCTTTGGTCTTCCTAAAGTTTTTCCATCTTTTGAATAATTCTCTAATCCTACACGAGTTCTAAATTTAACAATATCACTTTGAAAGTCTGTGATATCATGTAATATCTCTATAAATTCACCTTTGATGTCTTTATAAATGTAACGATTTAAATTAATAACATATAAAGATATATCCTCCTGAGAAAGATAATCTAATATATCTACTAAATGTTTCGTAGAATCTGCAAGAATACATAAATCCGTAACGTATAACATATCTCCAGGAACTAATTTTTCATTTAAAAGAACATCTAATATATTCCTCTTCTTATTATTAGCATGAATTTCTTCAACAATTTCATTTGTATGAGTTTCTATTTTCTTTTTTTGTTCATTTAAATCGTCGTTTATTGTAACGGGTCTAATATAACCGTATTTCATTTAATTGCACCACCCTGTAGCTAAAGTTTAACACAAAGTTTCATTAAGGGGTATACATATGAAACTTTTCTGATATACTTTACAATATAATTAAATAAAAAGGAGAGTAAGTTATGGTTGAAAAATTAAAAAATGAATGGCTTAACCAGCCAGGCAAAAACATACTTGCAGGTATTGTAGTTGCCTTAGCTTTAATCCCTGAAGCTATCGCATTCTCCATCATTGCTGGTGTAGATCCTATGGTTGGTTTATATACTTCGTTCATTATTGCTGTCGTCACTGCTATTGTAGGTGGTAGAGCGGCGATGATATCAGGTGCAACAGGGGCTATTGCCTTATTAATTGTGCCACTTGTGAAAGATTACGGTGTAGAGTATCTTCTAGCTGCTACTATACTGATGGGGTTAATTCAATTAATTTTAGGACTTCTTAAAGTAGGTCGTCTAATGAAATTTATACCTCGTTCTGTCATGATAGGTTTTGTGAATGCTCTAGGAATCATGATTTTTATGTCTCAAATAGAACATATTTTTGGGATATCAATTTCAACTTATATATATGTAATTGTAACGTTACTCATCGTATATATAATTCCAAGATTTTTTAAAGCTATACCTGCACCATTAATAGCTATTATCGTATTGACTGCCCTTTATATGTATACAGGTTCTGACGTTAGAACTGTGGGAGATTTAGGTAATATCAAACAAGCTTTCCCTCACTTTTTAATCCCTAATGTTCCCTTTAATTTAGAAACTCTTCAAATTATTTTCCCTTACTCTTTATCTATGGCTATTGTAGGTTTAGTTGAGAGCTTACTTACAGCTAAAATTGTAGACGATGCTACAGATACTTATAGTAGTAAAAATAGAGAGTCCTGTGGTCAAGGTATCGCTAACATGATTACCGGATTATTCGGTGGCATGGGAGGTTGTGCCATGATTGGTCAATCCGTCATCAATGTTAAATCAGGTGCAAACAGTAGATTGTCTACATTTACAGCGGGTATTGTACTTATATTTATGATTATTGTACTTGGAGGACTTGTAGTTCAAGTTCCAATGCCAATTTTAGCAGGTATTATGGTTATGGTTTCTGTTGGTACATTTGATTGGAATTCCTTTAAATATATTAAGAAAGCACCAAAAACGGATGCAGTCGTTATGCTTATTACAGTGATTATTGTTTTAATGACGCATAATTTAGCTTTAGGTGTTGTTGCAGGCGTTGTTTTCAGTGCTTTATTCTTTGCTACTAAAATTTCAAAAGTAGAAGTTATTTCTGAAGAGTTCGGTAAAATAAACCGATTATCTTTTAAAGGACAAATCTTTTTTGTTTCTATTGATTCTATGATGGAGCAAATAAACTTTGAGATTGAAAATAGTACCATAGAATTAAACTTCAATAATGCACACTTATGGGATGATTCTGCAGTAGATGCAATTGACACGATAGTACGAAAATTCGAAGAAAAAAATAATATTGTTCGTGTAGAAAAATTAAATTCAGATAGTCGTAAAGTTGTTTCAGAGTTAAGCCAACTAAATGAAAATCATTTAAACTAAAGGAGCGTTATTTATGTATAAATCAATTTTATTAGCAGCAGATGGATCAGAGAATAGTTTGCGTTCAGCAAAAGAGGTTTTAAATTTTATAGATGATAATACGATTGTTACTATTCTTACAGTTGTAGATGTTGAGGAATCGAAAACAGATGTTTTACATGGTAAACAAAGTTCCAGTTTGACGAATGAAAGAGAAGACAAACTCTCTCATATCACTGAGTTATTTGTAGAGCATAATGTAAAATATGAAATGAAAATTGCACATGGTGTTCCTGCGGACACAGTTGTTTCAGTTGCCAATAGTGGAGAATTTCAAGCTATTGTTTTAGGAACACGTGGATTAAATAGTTTGCAAGAAATGGTGTTAGGTAGCGTCAGTCACAAAGTAGCAAAACGTTCAGAAATTCCCGTTGTTATTGTAAAATAGTCTGTCTAACTTAATCCTTTCACGGAATGAGTTTTATTTTAGAGGTGAATAATAGATGAAAACCAAAAATTTCTATTATGGTTGGGTTATTGTATTTAACGAGTCCATATTGTGAAACTTTGGAAGACTTACAACACGATATAACCACAAATCAACACTCTACGATTTTTTCAGAAGAAAATATAGTTGGCGCATTTGAAATTAAAGAAAACATAATAGTCAACATTTATATAAAATTTTCATTTCTCAAAATGAACAGAATAATGGAATTGGTAAATTAACTATGAAAATGATTTTCTAAAAATTTACTAATAAAAATAAATAGACCGTTTATACTCCTCATAAAAATTGTAGAAATTACCACTTCTATGAATCTTTAGGGTTTGAAAAGTATGGTGAGGCTATTTTATCAGATAAATTAACATTATTTAAATATGCTAAATATAACTAAAAATAATATCTCCATTATATATAGTTATGTATATCTCCTGAAGTTTATTCAACTAATATCTGACAGTAATTAACATAATCGATGATTATGAGTAGTTAATTGTATATATTATTCATTTTAATTTACCTTATTGTTTCTTTTTGACTGATACCGTAAATGTGGTTCTGTTGCAAAGTAAAAAAATATAGCTAACCACTAATTTATCATGTCAGTGTTCGCTTAACTTGCTAGCATGATGCTAATTTCGTGGCATGGCGAAAATCCGTAGATCTGAAGAGACCTGCGGTTCTTTTTATATAGAGCGTAAATACATTCAATACCTTTTAAAGTATTCTTTGCTGTATTGATACTTTGATACCTTGTCTTTCTTACTTTAATATGACGGTGATCTTGCTCAATGAGGTTATTCAGATATTTCGATGTACAATGACAGTCAGGTTTAAGTTTAAAAGCTTTAATTACTTTAGCCATTGCTACCTTCGTTGAAGGTGCCTGATCTGTAATTACCTTTTGAGGTTTACCAAATTGTTTAATGAGACGTTTGATAAACGCATATGCTGAATGATTATCTCGTTGCTTACGCAACCAAATATCTGGTTCTGTTGCAAAGTTGAATTTATAGTATAATTTTAACAAAAAGGAGTCTTCTGTATGAACTATTTCAGATATAAACAATTTAACAAGGATGTTATCACTGTAGCCGTTGGCTACTATCTAAGATATGCATTGAGTTATCGTGATATATCTGAAATATTAAGGGAACGTGGTGTAAACGTTCATCATTCAACGGTCTACCGTTGGGTTCAAGAATATGCCCCAATTTTGTATCAAATTTGGAAGAAAAAGCATAAAAAAGCTTATTACAAATGGCGTATTGATGAGACGTACATCAAAATAAAAGGAAAATGGAGCTATTTATATCGTGCCATTGATGCAGAGGGACATCCATTAGATATTTGGTTGCGTAAGCAACGAGATAATCATTCAGCATATGCGTTTATCAAACGTCTCATTAAACAATTTGGTAAACCTCAAAAGGTAATTACAGATCAGGCACCTTCAACGAAGGTAGCAATGGCTAAAGTAATTAAAGCTTTTAAACTTAAACCTGACTGTCATTGTACATCGAAATATCTGAATAACCTCATTGAGCAAGATCACCGTCATATTAAAGTAAGAAAGACAAGGTATCAAAGTATCAATACAGCAAAGAATACTTTAAAAGGTATTGAATGTATTTACGCTCTATATAAAAAGAACCGCAGGTCTCTTCAGATCTACGGATTTTCGCCATGCCACGAAATTAGCATCATGCTAGCAAGTTAAGCGAACACTGACATGATAAATTAGTGGTTAGCTATATTTTTTTACTTTGCAACAGAACCATGCTATCTACATTATTACATTTCTCTTAACTGAATGTATGTTACATTTTCTAAATTAATATACATAGGCACTGGATTAAGTACTTTAATAATTTTTTCAGAACTTTGTGAATAGTCTATTTTTCTTGCAATTACTGAATCTCCAGAATGAAAATAAACTTCTATACTATTTACTGTATTTAATTCTAATTCTTGTTTTAATTGCTCTATTATCACAAACAAAAACTCCTTTCCAAATTATTTTGAAAAACCACATTTTAAATTAATTACTGTGTCTTCTGGTTTAATAATATTTTTAACACATTCTGAGAATACTTCCCTATAATAGCCCATACAAGTGTTTTATGCTTTAATAAATCAATGACTTAGCTTTTTTATTTCTCTACTCCGTATTTCAATTTGGTTAAATATACTTTATTTTGTTTTTAAAAAATTCTATATACTCATCTCTACTATTTTGATCTTTATCAATTTCATATGCGATTAATGTATCTAAACATTGCATTCCAGTATATTCAACTATTCCATGACTAATGTGAAATAGTACTTGTTTGTGTATATCTCCTGATGAACCAGTTGTTGTACTTATAATAGCTTTTTTATTAGATAATCTGGCGTTCTTAAACTTCCCATATGCCCCTCCATAAATCCCTCCATATATTAAAACTTTATCAAACCATCCTTTTAATATTGCAGGAACACTCGACCACCATAAAGGGAATTGAAAAATAATAATATCCGCCCACAATAGTTTGCTTAATTCAGATTTAATTTCCTTACTTAATATATTATTTTTGTAAGAATGCTCTTGTTCTATAGGATATTTAAAAAAGTTATTATTTTTTAAATATTTAAAATCAGATTTTTGAGCAACAGGGTTAAAATTCATTTTATACAAATCAGATACAACGACAATTATTACCATTCTCCTTCAATACTGTTTGTGCAATATCTTTAAGTTTACTATTAAAAGATTGAGGTTCAGGGTGCGCATATACTATTAGAATATTCATTTAACTTCTCCTATATAGTGTTTTGCAATATTTACGTTTTATAGATTATTCCACCATTCAAAGTTATCTTGTTTAAGTAATTGATCACTTTCTTTAGGTCCAAAACTTCCTGGTTTATACTGTGGTATTGTTACGTTAGATTTTTTCCATTCAGTACTTATATAATCTATAAATTCCCATGAATGTTTAAGTTCTTCCCAATGTACAAAATTAGTTTGATTTCCTATTAAAGCATCACATATAAGTGATTCATAAGCATCCACTACTTGTTTTTTATCTATTAAGTTATAGATTTGTATATTATGGTTTCTATTATTTCTAGTTGATTTATTTTCATAAATATATAGTGATATTTGGGCATTAGGTTCTATATTTATTACCATTAAATTACAATCAACATCTTCATTATCATTTTCATAGATTAATTTACTATTTAATTTTTTAAATTCTATAACAACTTCTATTGCTTTTTTATTTAAACGCTTTCCTGTACGAATATAAAACGGTGTCCCTTTCCATCTATCATTATTAATGAGTAATTTCCCTGCTACAAATGTTTCTGTTGTTGAATCACTATTAACACCTTTTTCTTCATGATATGACATTATCGGAGTTTCATTAATAATACCATTAATATATTGTCCTCTAACAAAATATTTGTGTACATCAGCCCCTTTCAAAAATTTTATATTGTTTAAAAGTTCGATTTTTTTTAGTCTAATATCTTTACTATTTCTGCTTTCGGGTTTCTCCATAGCAATAAGAGTAAGTATTTGTAGTGCATGATTTTGCACCATATCTTTAAGCGCTCCTGTAGAATCATAGTATTGGCCTCTATCTTCAATGCCTAAAGTTTCCGATAGAGTTATTTGAACATTTGATATATACTTGTTGTTCCATAATGGTTCAAATATTGTATTACCAAAACGTAAAGATTCAATATTTTGCACCATCTCTTTACCTAGATAATGATCTATTCTAAATATTTCTTCTTCTTTAAAATACTGTCTTATGTGTTTATTTAAGTCTTCAGCAGATTTCAAATCTTTTCCAAATGGTTTTTCGATTATTAATCTTGAAAATCCATTTGTATCAGAAAGACCTGATTGGCTTATGCTTTGAGTTATAATTTTAAAAAATTGAGGATTCATTGCTAAGTAAAATAATCTATTGCCATCCAAACAATATTTTTTATCAATATCATTGGAAAGTTCCTTTAATTTATTCCAACTTGTTTTATCTTCAACATTTTGTTGAAAGTAAAATATGTTATCTAAAAATAAGTTCACCATTTCAAAATTTTCTTGGCTTAATAAAATTTGTTTTACTTTACTTCTATATTCTTCATCACTTATATCCTCTAAACCCGTAGAAATGATAACTAATTTCTTAAAGTGACCCTTTTTATAAAGATTAAAAATAGAAGGTAGCAATTTCCTGTAACTTAAATCTCCTGTTCCGCCAAATATTGTTATTAATGATGATAAATTTTTATCCAAAGCAGTTCCCCCCTTTTACTTGATTAGCTAGTTTCTGGTTTTCATTCCGTAACAGTAATTATATTACTCTTCATCCCATTGTGTGTGGAACACACCTTCACGGTCTTTACGTTCATAAGTATGTGCACCAAAATAGTCACGTTGTGCTTGGATAAGATTAGCTGGCAAATCTTCAGAACGATAACTATCATAGTAGTTCACACTTGCAGAGAATCCTGGTGTCGGTACACCGTTTTTAACGCCTGTTGCTACGACGTCTCTTAATGCATCTTGGTAATCTGTAACAATATTTTTGAAGTATGGATCTAATAATAAGTTTTCAAGTTCTGGATTATTATCGTAAGCATCTTTAATTTTTTGTAAGAATTGTGCACGAATGATACAACCTTCACGCCAAATCATTGCCAGTTCACCTAATTTTAAGTTCCATTCGTGATCTTCGCTCGATTTTCTCATTTGCGCAAAGCCTTGAGCGTAAGAACAAATCTTACTCATATATAATGCTTTTCTGATTTTTTCTAAGAATTCTTCTTTATTACCATCAAATGAAGCTTGTGGTCCATTTAATGATTTAGACGCATTAACACGTTCTTCTTTAATGGATGAAATGAAACGAGCAAATACCGATTCAGTGATAATTGTTAATGGAATTCCTAATTCTAATGCATTAATAGAAGTCCATTTACCTGTACCTTTTTGACCAGCAGTATCTAATATTTTTTCTACTAATGGTTCATTATTTTCATCTAATTTAGTGAAAATATCACCAGTAATTTCTATTAAGTAACTTTCGAGTTCTCCAGCATTCCAATCTTTGAATGTTTGAGAAATTTCAGTATGACTCATACCTAATAAGTCTTTCATCATTGTATAACTTTCAGCGATTAATTGCATATCTGCATATTCAATACCGTTATGAACCATTTTCACATAATGACCTGCACCATTTGGGCCAATGTATGTTACGCAAGATGCACCATCTTGCGCTTTAGCTGCAATGGCATCTAAGATATCACTGACTTTATTATAAGCGGCTTCTTGACCACCAGGCATTAATGAAGGACCAGTTAAAGCGCCTACTTCACCACCTGATACGCCCATACCAATGAAATTAACGCCACTTTCAGCTAATGTTTTATTTCGACGAATTGTATCTTGATAGTTTGTATTACCACCATCAATTAAAATATCTTCATCGTCTAATAATGGAAGTAAGGCATTTATCATGTTATCCGTAGGACTACCAGCCTTAATCATCAACAAAATTTTACGGGGTTTTTCTAATGAATCTACAAATTCTTTCAAGTTATACGCAGGATATATCTTTTGATAATGAGACTTTTGAATAGTATCATTAATTTCATTATTATCTCTACTATGAATACTCACAGAATATTTCTTATCCTCGATGTTCCACGCAAGATTTTTCCCCATAACACCTAAACCTAAAATTCCAATATTACTAGACATTGTATCCTCTCATTTCTTTATAGTTTATAACCTACAATCTTGCTTCAAGATCTTTTTTCATATCTTCAAATCCTGGTTTACCAAGTAAAGCAAACATATTTTGTTTATACGCTTCTACACCAGGTTGATTGAATGGATTTACGCCTAATTGATAACCACTCATAGCACATGCAAGTTCGAAGAAGTACACGACATAGCCAAATGTTTCTTCATCTAATTGTGGAATATTAACAACGATATTAGGTACGCCACCATCTGTATGTGCTAATAATGTACCTTCAAATGCTTTTGTATTAACTTCATCAATTGTTTTACCAGCAAGATAATTTAATCCATCTAAATCGTCACTATCTTCTTCAATAGTAAGATCATGTTTTGGATGATTCACTTTTACAACTGTTTCAAATAAGAAACGACGACCTTCTTGAACGTATTGTCCTAATGAATGTAAATCAGTAGTGTAGTTAGCACTTGAAGGATAAATACCTTTAAAGTCTTTACCTTCTGATTCACCAAATAATTGTTTCCACCATTCGTTGAAATATTGCATTGACGGTTCATAGTTGATAAGCATTTCAGTTGTATAACCTTTGCTATATAGAAGGTTACGGATTGTTGCATATTGATAAGCAATATTTTCTTCTAATTTGTCAGAAGATAATTCTTTACGTGCTTTTGCTGCACCAATCATCATCGCTTCAATATTAATACCTGCAGCTGCGATTGGTAATAAACCTACAGCAGTTAACACTGAATAACGGCCACCTACATCATCAGGGACTACAAATGTTTCATAACCTTCATTTGTAGCTAATTGTTTTAATGCACCTTTTTGTTTATCTGTTGTAGCAAAGATACGTTTTTTAGCTTCTTCTTTGCCATATTTATTCTCAACTAATTGTTTGAATAAACGGAATGCAACTGCTGGTTCTGTAGTTGTACCAGATTTAGAAATGACGTTTACAGAGAAATCTTTGTCAGCTAAATAATCTACTAATTCTTTTGTATAGCTTGATGATAAATGATTACCTACAAAAACAATTTCAGGATAGTCATTATTTGTTCTAAATGAAGATGTTAGCATTTCAATAGCAGCACGTGCACCAAGGTATGAGCCACCAATACCAATAACAACTAACACGTCAGAATTTGCTTTAATACGTTTAGAAGCTTCTATAATTCTTGAAAACTCTTCTTTATCATAATCAACTGGAAGGTCTACCCAACCCAAGAAATTATTTCCTGCACCAGTTCCTTCATGTATCGTTTTGTGTAATGTCTTCACGATATCTTTTTGTTGTTCTAATTCATGTTCTCCAAAAAATTCTAAAGTCTTACCATAATCTAATTGAATATGAGTCATCTAAAAAGCCTCCAAATTTGTAATTATTAGTCTTATATTTACAATTCCAACTGTACACTACAGTGTAATATTATTCATACTGAAAAAATAGTCACCCCCTTTAGATAAGATGACATTCCCTATATGCCAATTTTGTCAGTATTGATTTATTGATAATTATGTCAAAATAAAGGTATAAATTAATGAAAGGATGAATTATAGTGGAATTGCAATTAGCTATTGATTTATTAAATAAAGAAGAAGCAGCAGAACTTGCGAAAAAAGTAGAAGAATATGTTGATATTGTAGAAATTGGTACACCAATTGTGATTAACGAAGGTTTACCTGCCGTTCAACATTTAAATGAAAATATAAACAATGCTAAAGTATTAGCAGACTTAAAAATCATGGATGCAGCAGACTATGAAGTAAGCCAAGCTGTTAAATTCGGCGCTGATGTTGTAACAATTTTAGGTGTAGCTGAAGATGCGTCAATTAAAGCAGCAGTTGAAGAAGCACATAAAAATGACAAACAATTATTAGTAGATATGATTGCTGTTCAAGATTTAGAAAAACGTGCGAAAGAATTAGATGAAATGGGTGCAGACTATATTGCAGTGCACACTGGTTATGATTTACAAGCTGAAGGACAATCTCCATTAGATAGCTTACGTAAAGTTAAATCAGTAATTAAAAATTCTAAAGTTGCAGTTGCTGGAGGTATTAAACCAGATACAATTAAAGAAATTGTTGCAGAAGAACCTGACTTAGTAATTGTTGGTGGCGGTATCGCAAATGCTGATGACCCTGTAGAAGCAGCTAAACAATGTCGTGACGCTATTGAAGGTAAATAGTGATGACAACTTTTAATCATTATCAATTAATTTTAGATGAGCTAAAGGGCACTTTATCTCATGTTAAAGATGAAGAATTTGATGGATTTGCATCAGAAGTAACTGAAGCATCACGTATATTTGTTGCAGGTAAGGGGCGTTCTGGATTTGTTGCAAATAGTTTTGCAATGAGACTCAATCAATTAGGAAAGCAAGCATTTGTCATTGGCGAATCAACAACACCATCAATTCAAAAAGATGATTTATTTATTGTGATTTCTGGTTCAGGTTCAACAGAACATCTTCGCTTATTAGCAGAAAAAGCGAAATCAGTTGATGCAAAAGTGGTATTACTAACAACTAAACTAGATTCTGCAATTGGTGAAATTGCAGACACAGTAGTTGAATTACCAGCAGGTACAAAACACGATGCTACTGGGTCTGATCAACCGTTAGGTAGTTTGTTTGAACAATCATCACAAATCTTTTTAGATAGTGTAGTCATTGGACTAATGACACAATTAGATATTGATGAAACAACTATGCAAAATAATCATGCCAATTTAGAATAGATATAAATAAGCAGTTAATGCGGAAGATTATATAATCTTCCGCATTAACAATGTAAATTCTAATATATAGAAGAAAGAAGGATGAAAATTGTATTATAAAGGAAAAGAATTTTTCACTTCTAAAGATTTAGCTTTATGTGTTATCGGAGGAAAGTGGAAGATCCCTATAATTTTTCATTTACTTCAAGACAAAGTATTGAGATTAAGTGAGCTACAAAAAAAGTTGCCGCATGTCAATCAAAGGATGCTAATAAGACAACTTAGAGAATTAGAAGAGGACCAAATTATTGAAAGACATATTTATTCTGTAGTTCCCCCAAAAGTGGAGTATAAGCTGACATCTATAGGCTACAAGCTAGATAAGGTGGTTTATGCAATATGCGAATGGGGTGATTTATTCAAGGATGAAATAATACATTAAAAAGTTCTGGTGCAAATTAAAAATAAAGTTAACTACTCTCTTATAATGTAAATATTCAATTAGCTGACTAACATGTATTAATTTCGCCGTTCTATGAAATTAAGGGTTCTGTTGCAAAGTTAGAAAGATATATCTAATCACCATTTTATTGTGTCAGTCTTCACCTAACCAGCTAACATATAACTAATTTCGTGGCATGGTGAAAATCCGTAGATCTGAAGAGACCTACGGCTCTTTTTATATAATCCGTAAATACATTCAATGCCTTTGAGTGTATTTTTTGCCGTATTGACACTTTGATATCTTGTCTTTCTCACCTTAATGTGACGATGATCTTGTTCAATGAGGTTATTGAGATATTTAGATGTGCAATGACAGTTAGGTTTCAGCTTAAACACTTTAATTATTTTAGCCATGGCTACCTTCGTTGAAGGTGCTTGATCTGTAATTATCATTTGAGGTTTACCGAATTGTTTAATAAGGCGCTTAATAAACGCATATGCTGATTGATGATCTCGTTTTTTTGCGTAACCAAATATCTAATGTATGTCCACCTGCATCAATCGCGCGATACAGATAACACCACTGTCCTTTAATTTTGATATATGTCTCATCAATACGCCACTTATAATACGTTTTTTTATGTTTTCTCTTCCAAAGTTGATATAAAATAGGTGCATACTCTTGAACCCATCGATAAATGGTTGAATGATGAACATCAAAACCACGTTCTCTTAATATTTCAGATATATCACGATAACTTAATGCGTATCTTAAGTAGTAGCCAACGGCTACAGTTATAACATCTTTATCGAATTGTTTATATCTGAAATAGTTCATACAGAAGACTCCTTTTTGTTAAAATTATACTATAAATCTAACTTTGCAACAGAACCAAATATCTAATGTATGTCCCTCTGCATCAATGGCACGATATAAATAGCTCCATTTTCCTTTTATTTTGATGTACGTCTCATCAATACGCCATTTGTAATAAGCTTTTTTATGCTTTTTCTTCCAAATTTGATACAAAATTGGGGCATATTCTTGAACCCAACGGTAGACCGTTGAATGATGAACGTTTACACCACGTTCCCTTAATATTTCAGATATATCACGATAACTCAATGCATATCTTAGATAGTAGCCAACGGCTACAGTGATAACATCCTTGTTAAATTGTTTATATCTGAAATAGTTCATACAGAAGACTCCTGACTCCTTTTTGTTAAAATTATACTATAAATTCAACTTTGCAACAGAACCCTTTATTTGAACTAATGAATTGTAAAATAATTTTAACTTTGTAGTTTGTGCTTATTTTTCTTGTTCTCCGATATGAGTTGAAACTTGCTCAAGAATACTAAAAATATGAAGATCGTCAAGGCTATAAATCATATTTTTACCAACTCTTTTTGATTTTACTAATCTTGAAGTCTTTAAAGTTTTTAACTGGTGAGAAATGGCTGATTGTTCCATACTTAAAGACTGCGCAATTACTCCAACACTAAGTTCTTCTTTCTGTAAAAGAAATAAAATTGAAAGACGTGTAGGGTCACTAATCATTTTAAATATCTTACTTACCTCTTGGATAGAATCATTTGTTAACGGAGAAGTTGATGATGATTTCATAAAACTTCCTCTCTTTCATATGTGTGTTCGTTCATGTTTAGGTTAGCACAAGATTTTTATAAAGCAAGGTTTTTCCATAAGCAGAGCTGTTTTATAGTCCAATTTTTTTATTAACTAAATAAGATAACTATTTTTTTGACAAATCAGATAGAGCAATATATAATGAACGCATAAACATATGAATGTTATTTCATATGTAATTCGTAAGCGTTACGATTTCAAAAAAATAGTTTTATTAAGAAGGGTGATAGAAATGAAAGAGATTCAAGAGCAACACTCACACGAAAATAATAGTCACGATCATGACCATGATCATGGGAAAATGCCAATTATTTTGTACTTTATTGGTTTAGCACTAGCATTGATAGCTTTCTTTTTGAGTAAAGAGTATCAAATCTTACAAAATATTTTGTTCTTAATCGCTACTATAAGCGCTGGGTACCATGTTATTGTCCTTGAAGGACTTGGGGAGACGATCCATAACTCAAAAAGTCAAAAAAGATTTATACCTAATTCTCATATCTTAATGGGATTAGCAGCAATTGGAGCATCTTTGATGGGAAATTTTGGAGAAGGTGCGTTATTAATCTTTATTTTTTCTGGGGCACATTTTCTAGAAGATTATGCAGAAGGAAGAAGTAGACGAGAAATTACAAAATTACTCGAAATGAATCCCACAACTGCTCGTTTAATTCTCCCAGACGGTAGCACAAAAAATGTGAAAGTTAATGAATTAAAAGTTGGAAATCACCTTCAAGTATTAAATGGTGATCAAGTCCCTATTGATGGAATTATTTTGTCTGGATCTACGTCTATTGATGAGTCTTCTATTAATGGAGAGAGTATACCAAAAGAAAAGTCCAAGGGAGACGAAGTTTTTGGGAGCACAATAAATGGAACGGGCACTTTTACAATGGAAGTCACGAAAGAAAATAAAGATACGGTGTTTTCAAAAATTTTACAATTAGTGAATCAAAACCAGGATAACCAAACTAAAGCTGCAAGTATTATTCAAAAATTTGAACCAAAATATGTAACATTTGTTTTAGTTGCCATATTACTATTTATATTATTAACTCCATTTCTACTTGATTGGACATGGTCACAAAGCTTTTATAGAGGATTGGTTCTTTTAGTTGCAGCTTCGCCATGTGCTTTGGCAGCAGCTACTGTATCGGCAACTTTATCAACAACTTCTAATTTAGCTAAAAAAGGCGTTCTTTCTAAGGGGAGTTCTTATCTATCTCAATTAGCTGATATTCAAGCTATTGCATTTGATAAGACGGGAACTTTAACCAAAGGAAAACCTGAAGTCACGAATCATTATTTTACTGATTCTATGGATGAAGAAGAAATAATTGATATTGTAGTAGCTCTTGAGAAAAATTCCAATCATCCTTTAGCGGATGCTATTTTAAGAAAATTTGAACCAAAAAACCAACTTTCTATTGAAGTAGAAAATCAGATTGGAAAAGGATTGTCCGGAGACTATAATGGTCGAAAATATCGTATAGGTAAACCAACTTCTTTTGACGACGTCTCAGATGAATATGTTCGATTAAATAATCAATGGGCATCTGAAGGGAAAACTGTCGTATATCTAGCAGTAGATGAAGAAGTTATAGGCCTTATTGCACTTATGGATGTACCAAGTAAATATGCTAAAGAAACTATTGAGTACTTCAATAAACAAGGTATTCATACTACGTTAATTACAGGTGATTCGGAAATGACAGGAAAAGCAGTCGCAAGCAAGCTAGGTATAGACGAAGTGATTGCCAATGTCATGCCAGATGAAAAATCTAAAATTATTGACAAACAAAAAGAAAAATATGGTGTGACCGCAATGGTAGGAGATGGTGTAAATGATGCTCCAGCTCTTGTCAATGCAGATGTAGGAATAGCCATGGGAGATGGAACTGATGTGGCAGTAGAGGTTTCTGACTTAGTATTAATGCAAAATAACTTAACGAAATTAACACAGTCTCATAAAATTTCTACGAAAATGAATCGTTTAATTTGGCAGAATATTATTTTTTCAATGGCAGTTGTAGCTTTTCTAATTATCGTGAGCTTAGTAGGATTAACGGATATAGCCATTAGTGTGATCGTTCATGAAGGAAGTACATTAGTCGTAATATTAAATGGTCTCCGATTATTAAATTCTAAATGAATACATGAAATTGGATAAAATCGTGTATCGAGAATCCTATACCTATAGGGTTCTTTTTTGGTTCTGTTGCAAAGTTGAATTTATAGTATAATTTTAACAAAAAGGAGTCAGGAGTCTTCTGTATGAACTATTTCAGATATAAACAATTTAACAAGGATGTTATCACTGTAGCCGTTGGCTACTATCTAAGATATGCATTGAGTTATCGTGATATATCTGAAATATTAAGTGAACGTGGTGTAAACGTTCATCATTCAACGGTCTACCGTTGGGTTCAAGAATATGCCTCAATTTTGTATCAAATTTGGAAGAAAAAGCATAAAAAAGCTTATTACAAATGGCGTATTGATGAGACGTACATCAAAATAAAAGGAAAATGGAGCTATTTATATCGTGCCATTGATGCAGAGGGACATACATTAGATATTTGGTTGCGTAAGCAACGAGATAATCATTCAGCATATGCGTTTATCAAACGTCTCATTAAACAATTTGGTAAACCTCAAAAGGTAATTACAGATCAGGCACCTTCAACGAAGGTAGCAATGGCTAAAGTAATTAAAGCTTTTAAACTTAAACCTGACTGTCATTGTACATCGAAATATCTGAATAACCTCATTGAGCAAGATCACCGTCATATTAAAGTAAGAAAGACAAGGTATCAAAGTATCAATACAGCAAAGAATACTTTAAAAGGTATTGAATGTATTTACGCTCTATATAAAAAGAACCGCAGGTCTCTTCAGATCTACGGATTTTCGCCATGCCACGAAATTAGCATCATGCTAGCAAGTTAAGCGAACACTGACATGATAAATTAGTGGTTAGCTATATTTTTTTACTTTGCAACAGAACCTAGAAACTCCCACATAACAAATTTTTCACGCTTGCTATTACTCGAATTACCTTGTGCTTGCCTTAGTGCATGACTACCTTTAGCAGTAATTGAATATAGTGAAAAACCAGTGATTTTTCTGTTCTTTTCCAGCAAAGAATTATATTGTATTGATTTTTGGCTAACAAAGCCAACTTTCTTTAACCAGCCACAAATCATTCTCGCATATTTATCTGCTGTGCCTTCTACATCTGATCTTATTTTTAATTCTTCTTTTTTATTTTCAGACTCTTTAATCCAGTCTAACATAAGTTCTTCAGAGTATGAGGTGAAACCAGGCTCGTCTTTAAAACCTAAACGATTACCTATAAAAAACTTTGTTACTTCTGTATTATTATTTAATATTTCTAAGACTCTTGTAGCAGGAGGATAACTTAAGAATGCCTCTCTTAAAACCTTATTCATCTCTACTTCGTTTTGAGTTTCAATAAATTGTTTTCCTCTTGAAGTAATTTTAAATATATCTGTCTGGCGATTTTGCTCTACGAAATTCAAACTAACTGCCCATCTTAAAAAACCATCTGAAGACCATTCATCGGTAAAATGTTTGTTTTTTGTTGAAGCGCTTTGTGAATCTAAAGAAATTTGTATTAATGCGTTAGGTAGTGAGTACTTTCTAGATTTCGGAGTTTTTCTATCTTTACCAAGATTTTTTCCTACCAATTCTATATATGAAAACTCTTCGATGCCATCATTCAATTTTTCTTGCAATGACGATTGAATATCTTTGAAATTATGAAGTTTCTCTTTAATTAGACTCTCTTTCAGCAATTGGTATTGTTTCGAATTTTTACTAAATATTTCTACTGTTTGTTTTAGTTTTTTAAAATCAGATGGATTTTGCACCCAACCAAAAGATCTTATAGTCATATATCTCCCTCCTGTCTATCTCACTTTGATTTTACAGTTATTTGTTTGAACACACAATTATATAGTAAAGAAGAATACTGTAATAAAACAGTTACGCTATATCTAATTAAGTAGTGTTACATTTTCTCCTCCAATAAGATATTATTTCCATTCTTTTATTCTTGTTTTATATACCGATAGATATAAATTTTGGATTTTAAAAGTATCCTCCTAGAGAGTGCTAAGATAAGATATTTTGAGTTTAAATTAACATAAATTATGATTATCAGAAGTTTCATCACTATAAAAGGTGTATCAAAGATTTATACTCCCTTGATACACCTTTTACATTCATTTTTAATTACCGAAGAATCGACTCCAAAATCCCTTTTTAGGTGGTTCTACCTCCCTATTATCATCAGGATCACTCTTCGTTTCTTCAACGAACTTATCCTCTTTTGTTAATTCACCTTCATCTGTACTGTCATTCTTTTTCTCTTCGGCTATATCCTTGTAATTTACTTCTGTTGGTTGACGCTTTGTTTGTTGTTGGTTGATATTTTGCGATTCTTCAGTAAAAGTTGCTTCTTGCGGATTAATATTTTGTCTATTATTCGTCGCTGTATCAAAAGAATAATTAAGCTGTCTTTCTTCTTCTAATTGACTTTCTAGTTTTTGAATTTTTTTATTGCTTTCTAAAGCTAATATTTGTTGATTCTCCAACAATTTATTTAATGTATTAACATTGCTATTTTGTTGATCTAATTGCTTAGTTAAATTCTCAATATATTTTTCATCATTTTTAGCTCTAGTTTCAAAGATTTCTATTTGCTTTTCTAATTCGTTTACTTTTGTTTTTAATGTCTCAGAACTATTTGAATTATTATATATATTCTTTTCTGCTTTTGCAGTATTTTCACCAAACAATTCTTTTTTTACTGATTCTTTATTTTGGATTGTACTCTCTTTCTTAGTAATTTTTTCTATAATTTTCAAATAATCATTATCATCAATATAATTAATCCCATTTTCTTTTTCAAAAGTTATATTTAAACTTTTAGCATTATTAACAATAGTTTGTTTAGTTACACCTAATTCATCAGCAACCATTTTAATAGTTCTCATAACATCCACCCTTAGGTACCTAATTTAGTACCTAAATTTTACCACCTAATGCAGTTTATTTCATCAATTACCACTAAATTTACTACCTATTTACTACATATGCACCTAATTAACTACCTATAATATGTTTTTGAAGCTTAATTAGGTACTAAAACAATGAACTACACATTTTGCCATGGCAATGTGCTTTTAACTACATTTAAAACTCTTTATATACTTTCTTAAAAGTGTTAATATTGCTTTATAAATACTAAAAGAGTCAATGCTATTGGCGTAGCATTGACTCTCGGTAATAAAACGATTCGCACTCGTTTGTTTATATATTTTTTGATACTTGTATTATATCTATCTAATCATCTAAGTGCAAGCACAAAACATATAACTTACGTAAAAATTGTTTTATTACCTCAATCCTAAAAATGGAAATGAGGTTTTTATT